>DASZPJ010000012.1:0-22534 GCA_035550295.1 Saccharimonadales bacterium (SeqCode) | reverse complement strand
CAGTTCCGCCGGAAGCGGAACCGGTCGCGCTATATTCACCACTAGCTCCAAAAGCTACCTTGAAAGATGTGCCACCAGGAACGTTATAACTAGCTCCGCCCGCTTGAGCAGTAATGTCGGTCGGAGAAGTACCCTGGTAAGGGAAGCAGCCGTGCTTAGGATTACCAGAAATGACAAATGTGGTGTCTTCTTGAGTTATGTAAGTTTGACCGTCAGGCGTACTGACACCACTACCTTCTGGTATATCGGCGGGTGGATATACTGAACATTCAGTTGCAGTGATTGTGACCGTACCGGTGGCTTTGTCGCCGGTGTTGGTTTGGCCGGTGGTTGGGACTTGGGCGGTGTAGGTTTTCTTTTGGGTCTCGAGTTTGACGGGCATAACGTTGCCGTCGGGGTTGAATGATTGGGCCGTTGTGGACAGGCTAAGGTCGGCATTAGCATCAACCGAGCTGGCATCGGTTTTGATGTTGATCGTCGCTTTGGCCAGGTTGTAGTTAGCGAACAGGAAGCCGGCAATAACCACCAGTAGCAGGACGCCGGCGATGATCAGCCACTTGCGGAAGTTTTCAAAATTCGGCACATGCAGCTTTTTGTCTTTTTTGGATTTGGGCGGCGGCGTGAAATCGCGTGTTTTGACTTCTTCATCCTCTTCGGGCGGCGTGTCATCGTCGAGTTCCAGGGTTTCTACGCCGTCATCCCCAACGGCTGGAGTTGGATTGACGGCTTCCGCAACTGCGGCCCGGGCGCCGGCCAATTGGCCAACTGGTTTGTCACCGTCAGCCTCAGGATCAAGTTCTGGTTCATCATTGGCTTCTTCCGGAACTGCTTCGTCGTCTTCGACTATGCCGTCAGGTCCGGCTGGTAGTTCCGGTTTGCTGGTCAGGGTTTTGGCAACGTGAACGCCAGCGGCACCAGCTAGTGGTAAAAGCCCGGCTTCGGCAGTGATCAGCACGACGTGTTTTTTGTCGTTATCAGCGGCTCGCTTCAGCAGTTTCATATTGACGATACTCTGGAAAACGGTGGCCCGTTTTGGCAATACCAAAGCCACGACTTTGCCGTCACTGGCTTTTAATTTATCGATAATGCCGGTGATTTCGTCATCGATATCGATGTAGATGGTGTCTTTATCGGTAGCCATTAGATACTCAACATTTTATCAAGTTTATCGCGGATAGTGTCGTTACTGCTGGCAAATTGCATGGTGTCCATGCCAACGCGCAGCAGTCCCATTGCCGTAATGAAAGTGTGGTCGGTAACGTCACCGGTGGTATCGGTTATTCCCACGACTTGTCCGGGCTGGATGTGGTGAACCGATGGCTGGCGGGTGAACGGAAGCGTTTTGTACCAATCGGTGGCTTCCAGTTTTTCCATTAGTAAATCGAGGGATGAACCACCGCCACACAGGAACATGCGGTGCGGCAGATGATCCAGCTTGGTAAATTCTCCAAGGGCTAGTTCAATTCCGCCAATCCACGTGTCAGCCGTTTTGGCCAGGGCTTTTTCTACGGCCGGGCGTTTGGCGGCCGGAATTTGGTTGGTGCTTAAGCCCACTTTTAGGTCTTCGGCGTCTTCGAATTCAACGCCGAGGTCCCGCTCGACAGCGCGAGTGTATGCTCGTCCGCCAATGCCGAACATCTTGGTGCCCTGCACACCGCCTTCGTTAATGACGGCAATGTCGGTTGTGCCGCCGCCGACGTCCATCAAAATAGCGCTGAGAGTCTGGTTAGGATTGTTGCCAATCACGGCGCGGGCGACTGCGAACGGTTCGGCAGCCACGGCCAATAGGTCGAGGTCTAGTTCCTGGGCGGTTTTTTCCAGGGCACCAATGTGAATCATCGGTGCGTAGGCGGTATATAGCTGGACGACTACGTCTTTGCCCTGGAAACCAATCGGGTTGGTCACCGGATAACCATCAATTTCGATACTAACGAGAGCGCTGTTCACCAGGCGTACGTCAACTTCTTTGCCGCCAAGCTCCCAAGCCAATTGTTGTTTGGCCTTTTCCTGCGCCCGTTGCTGGACCAAGTTGATAATCTTCTCCATTTCGGCAATGTCCAACGGTTTGCCGCTATCTTTTCGCGCTACGCGCACGGTTGTAGTGGTGCCTTTGACCAGTTCGCCGGCGATGCCGATGATGCAAGTACGGACACTAACGCCGGCTTGTTCTTCGGCGGCATTGAGCGCTTTGTCGCAATTTTCGACGACGGCGGCGATGTCGGCGATGGCGCCGGCCTGCATGTCGCTAAGACCCTGGTGCTGGCGACCAACACCAATGATTTCCAAAGTGCCATCAGCTGGATTAACTTTACCTATCAAGGCTTTGACGAATTCGGTGCCGATATCGAGCGCTACCAGGTATTGGTCTTTTTGTTTGCCGGTCCTACTGCGGGCCTTGGCGCCCGCTTTGGCAGTTGCCTTGCCGGCTTCATGAAGCGCCCGGCGGGCGACGTCGCTACCAACAGATTTAAACTTCTGAAGCATATGCACTATTTTAGCACATCCTAATCTTAAAATTAGGCGTGGCGAACTCGTTTACGTTGGTTTTTTAGCAGCGGTTTCAGCCTTTGGTATTCACGGCGTTCACCCAACCAAAAACTAAGTAGTAACAGGACTGCGAAGAGGTAGCTGGACCAGACGTATTTCAAGATTGTTAACAAATAGCTTTTGGTGAGTATGCCACCGCTCGAGCCTGATTGGCCGTTGCCGTTGGTAGAACCGATGCCGGCATGGCCATGGGCGGTGGATGATGGCGGATTATTGACGATTGCCATCAGCTGCAGGAACCCAAGGTTACCGTTTTGGTCGCTAGCCGTAAATTTGGTGACATAACTGCCCCGGTAACCGCTGCCCGGCTTTTGGTAAATGTGAGTGATCGTAAAATTGCCGGCGCGGCTGCGGCTGACCAAGGACTGGGCGCCATCGCCCCAGTCGACTGACACGGCATAAGGTGCTTCGCCGCCCTCAATGTCGAGCTGCCAAGTCGTGGCCTGGCCGACGTAATGGCCGGTATAAACAAAGTTGGTTTTGAAAATTAAGGGTTCGCCGTAAACTTTCGGTCCACCGCTATTTGTGGTTGATGGATTGTTGCCCGGTTCGCCAGTGCTCGGTGGCGTAACTGGCTGCGATGGATTGTAGCTAACATTTACTGTGTTTGACCACGGACCAGCAACGTCAGTGGGGCTAAAATCACGCACCTTTAGCTGGTTATTGCCGGGGAATAAACCGGTAGTCATGGAATAGTGCCCTGTGTAATCGCACAGCGCCACGCCACTAAATGCGCCGTTCCGGTAAAGGACTTCATAAGTATCGACCGGGCAATCACCACTGACAGTAATGGGCTGGCTGGTGAATTTTTGGCCCTCGTGCGGAACATCAATAATCGCCGCTTGGCTGGGCGGCGGGCCGGGCACACTGACGGTCAAGCTATAGCTTCCCTGCCTGGTTACCAGCGGATCGGCCTTTACGCCGCGCGTCCAGCTGACCAGAAAGACGCCAACTATCAACAGCAACATGGCCAGGACTGGATATGAAGTAGTGCGCCGGTGTGTCACATGACCGGTGTGCCGGTGATGCACGACATGCAAATGCCGGCTGGTTTGGACAGCACGCAACTGCTTTTTGGCTGGTCGTTTGGACCTTGTTTTCATGTGAGGATTTTGACCGGTGTTTTTGTTTTTACTTAACAGATCACATTATACCATAAACAGTTTGCCAAAAGTCAACCTTGATGGCGATACTTGAAATAGCGCTTGCCGATGACGATTTGGTAGGCAATCCCCTGCAAACTGCCAACAACCAAAGGAGTGGCGTGGATCAATGATCCGTAGATCAAAACAGAAGTGATAGCACCCCAAGTAAAAAACAGCGAATGGGTCGAAATACCAGTCAATTTTTTAGATGTCATAACGTGAATCAGCCACGGTGTGCCGGCGATCCAGTTATAGCTCATGCCCAGCCAGCCACCGATGGCCGGAAAACCTATCAAAAGCAGGCTGGTCAGCGGACCAATCGTGAAGATCGCTGCCAGCCCGCGTCGATATTGCAGACGATTATTCTCCAGAACTGCGCCCAACAGCAAAATCGCGCCGGTCACCACCACGATGTTAGTCGCCACCGGAAACCACAGCTGTCGATGGATGAAATAAACGATCCAGCCGATGTTGCCGGCGGCGTTCAGCGTAATGCTTGGTGCCGACAAGCCATGTGTTTTGTGGGTCTTGAGCACCTTGCGCAGCTGGGCAATGACCGAAAACGCCCAAAACGACTCACCGATTAGCAAGAAGATGTTTTCGATAATGGTTTTGGTCAGCATCAAGCTTGATTATACTGCGACCGACATCAGGCCTTGAGACGGGATGCGGTCCTGAAGATCATAACTAGTGGCCCAACGCTCAATTGCCAAAGTAACAATGCCGGCCAATTCAGGCACTACCAAACCAGGAGCGTCTTCGACGTCAACCAAGATTGTTTCTTTTTCGGATCGCTTGCCGGTTTGCCCAACAATTCGGGCGCCAAAATAGTAAATAATGCTGTTGTGTCCGTCTGCTTTGTCACTCATTTCGGTGTTTAAAAAGCTGTCGAGTTCAACGATTTTGCCGGTTTCTTCGGCTGTTTCGCGACCAGCTGTCAGGCGCAAAGCTTGTACAAAATCATCCGCAAAGTGAATCGCATCCTCAACGTCCACATGTCCTTTTGCCAAACCCCAACGCACGCCGTCTTCTTTGCGAATTAACGCCACTTGGCCGAGAGAATTTATCGGCACAGTGCCGGCTTTCAAAAAGCGTCCGTCAGTCATGCGTTTGGTGACGTGATCGCCCTTGCGAGCACGCACGTGATCAGTGACGTCAAAGCCCATGTCCGTAGGAATGATTATGTTTCTCTCGACTTGCAACATGTTTGTTTATCCTAAAATTGCTTTGATTCTGCGAATTCCCGCCGAACTTGATTCTTCTTTAATTATCTTAAACTTTTTACCGCCTTCTGTCAACTGCGCGGTGTGGTCAACATGTGGGCCGCCGCAGATTTCAAAGCTAAATGGTTTGTCGGCGCCATCGGCGATCATTTTGTACACTTTGACGGTATCGCCATATCTATCGCCGAACTGGCCCAGGGCGCCCTTTTCTTCAATGGCGACTTTGGTTGGGTATTCTTCAAAACTGACTTTTAGATCGTTTTTGATCTGCTCGTTCACAATGTCTTCGACTTGCTTAATCTGTTCCGGCGTCATTTTGTCGGGATGACTGAAGTCGAACCGCAGCCGCTCTTCTGTGATGTTGGATCCGTTTTGCACCACATGGTCACCCAAAACGTCACGCAGCGCCTGGTACATCAAATGCGTAGCCGTGTGGTACTTTTTATGCTGCATCGTCTGCCCGCCGAGTCCGCCCTTGAATGTACCCTTACTGGCGGTTTGTGACCGTTCGCGCTGTTCTTTCATGAGTTTTTCAAAATCAGCTTTGGCGGTTTTGGCAACCGGCACATCTTGTTTGAAAGCTTCTTCGAAAGTTAGCTCAGTCGGAAAACCGTAGGTATCGTAAAGCTTGAAGACGGTTTCGCCGGTCAGTTCTTCGCCGGCATGACGGCTAAATTCTTGGATGCCTTTTCGTAGTGTTTGGCGAAAAACTTTTTCTTCTTTGGTGAGGACTTCGATGACCTTGTCCCGGTTAGCTTTCACTTCCGGGTAATCATCCGCATATAAGCCGGCGATGACGGGCACAATTTGCTCTAGGAAGTTCTGCTCGATGCCCAGCTCGAAGGCAAAGCGGATGGCGCGGCGGACTAAACGACGCATGACGTAACCTTGCTCTTTGTTACTGGGGCTGACGCCGTCAACGGCCAGGAATGTGGCGGCGCGCAAGTGATCGGCGATGACGCGCATTGATTCGGTATGGCTATCGTATGTTTTGCCAGAAACAGCTTCCAGCTTGTCGATAATTGGCTGCAGGATGCTGATTTTGAAGACGTCTGGGGAGTTAAGCTGGGCAGCAGCTATGCGCTCTAATCCGCCGCCAAAGTCTACATTTTGCTTCGGCAATTTTTCGAAGCCGGTGTCGGTTTTGATGTATTCCATAAAGACGGAGTTGCCGATTTCCATAAAGCGGCCACAGTCGCAGTTCGGATGGCAGTTCTTGCCCCATTTTGGATCATGTTCAATAAAATCAAATTCGTAGAAAACTTCGCTGTCCGGACCACCTGGTTCGCCAGCCGGCATGGTTGCAACTTTGCCGCCACGGCACCACCAGTTTTTGTCGTCATAGAAGAAAATGCGTCCGCCTTGCATGCCTTTTTCGTAGCCAGCTTCTTCAGAACCGAGCACTACTTGTTTGGCTTCAACGCCCTTGTCATCAAAAAGTTTGGTCCAGATTTCGGCAGCTTCCGTATCTTTTGGAATATCCAAATCCGGGTAGCCGGCAAAGCAAGTCACGTAAATCTTATTTGGATCCAAACCAACTTTGTCGGTCAGAAATTCAAAAAACCAGGGCAGCTGTTCGGCCTTGAAGTAATCACCCAGCGACCAGTTGCCGAGCATTTCAAAGAAAGTCGTGTGACGGTTGTCGCCAACTTCTTCGATGTCCTGGGCACGCAAACAAGTTTGGCTATCAACGAGCCGAACGCCATCTTGGTGTGGTTCGCCAAGAAGATACGGGATCAGGGGCTGCATGCCGGATCCGGTAAACAGCGTCGTTGGATCATTCAACGGCACTAACTGGGCGCGCGGAATTACCTTGTGGCCACGCTCCACAAAAAAATCCAAATAAGACTTGCGTATCTCCTGGGCTGTCATTATCAGCCATTATAACAGAGACAGCCACAGGGCTGGCCTCGGCTAGTTGTAAATTGCACGGTGCGGTAGCCCACAAAAAAGCGTAAAGTACAAAATAATGACCGATGTTTTGGACGGCCTTCAGCAAGAAGCAGTGGGCAATGCTGTCAGTTCTAACGAAACCTCCCGCGTAGCCCAAATTCAACGACTGGCCGGTAAAGTATTATTGCCGTTTGCTGTGATGACCCCCGTCGCTGCTGCATCGGCAGCCGTGACAGACGCTTGGATTGCGCCACCGGCCCATGTGTCAACGCCTATTGCCGGTGCTGATGTGACAGCTGAGGCCGTACCTAATAGCGATCTTATAAATCTCAATTTGCAAGTTGGTAATGTGCAACGTACCAGCCATATACATGCCCTAGGTTTGGATTTGGGAGCTAATATTACCTTCCACTTTAATAATGTTTCGCTCGATGACAACAAAGAAAGCGTAAACCCGGAAGTAGCCAAGCAGTTCGCGCACGAATTCTCTGATCTGCGGCCAGAAATTGCCAGTATTGAGAGTGCTATGGAACAGCATTACGAAAACTGGGCTATAGGCGGTGCAGCCCTGGTATATGCCAGTGGTTTCGGCGGGTTGGGTTGGCGTAGCTTTCGGCATCGCCAGTTAATGAGCTACAGTGCGGACAAACGGCAGCACGTGCTCGATGATCGCAAATTCCCTCGTAGGGTGTCGGCAACTATTGCAACCCTGAGCGCAGGAGCATTACTCGGTTCGGGAGTATATATTTACACGGCGCCAACCGATCATCACAACATTACTGCCGACCGCAATCTGGCTGACACGGCTTTGGCTGGAAGCAGGGTCACTGGCCTCATTAAACCTGCCGCGGATTGGGCGGCTGGATTTTTTGCCGCAAAGAACGCATTCTATGACGCCGAAGAGAAAAACTTTACGGCTAGTTTTATTCAGCGCTATGGTTCATCATCGCTCGCACCACAATCAGGACTTAAACGAATTATTTTGGCCGACGATTACCAGGGAGAAGATGGGCCCGCTCGCATTACGGGTGACGTAGCCCGAGCATACAACGCCAACCTCATCGTGGTCGGTGGTGACATTACGGCTACCAGCTCGCCCTTAGAAACTCCCGTACTTGATGCTTTGCGGTCCCACTCGGGCAAAATTCCCATTGAACTAAGTTTAGGCCACCACGACGGTGCTGATATCGCTGCAATGGCTAAGGCCCGGCATATGTATGTCGCCAATGGTACGGTGCAGACAATCAACGGTATTCGCATCGCGGGCTTTAACTCGCCGGACGTTGTGCCTTTTGGTGGCCAAGCCGTGTTAAGAGATCCCAAAGCTTGGCCAGCCGGTGAAACCATAGCTGAAGCTACGCAAGCACTTACTGCCAGCGCTATAGATCAGGCTCGTAGTCAAACTAGTCCTGCGATTTTTGAAATGCATGACCAGCTAATTGGTACGCCAATTGCTCAGGCAAACTGCCCAAACGTGCCGCTGGTATTAACCGGGCGACAAAGCCCGCCGCACCCGCCTGTCGCCTATCGTGACACGACAGAATTCATTAGCGGCAGTACCGGCGCGCATAGCAATTATCCGACACCGCAAGTCTTTGGCATTATCCACGCACGTGGCATAATTCAGGAAATTACCATCAACGACCAATATCAAGTTGTTAGTTCGGATCTCATCACGCTTGAAGGCCCAAGCACAGCCGTATCGATCCAGAACAATTTAGCCGATATACAAACACCAGTACAGGCTAAAATCTCTCCGGTGAGCGTATCCCGCTAGCAGACGATTCCGCCGCCAAGCACATGCTCACCGTCGTAAATGACGGCCGATTGGCCGGCGGCCAGGCCACGCTGTGGTTCGTCGAGCACTAGCTTATCACCTTCGAGCCGACAACTAACGAGCGGGCCGCGGTAGCGCAAGCGTGCCTTCAGGCCGGTTCTTGGTTCTTGGTTCTTGGTTCTTGGATTGATCCAGTGGATGTTTTGCAGCCGGACTTCCTTGCTCCACAACTCTTTGTCGTCCAGGTTGGTGGTCACGTAAATCGTGTTGGCCTTGATGTCTTTACGGCTGACGTAATATGGCAGGCCGCCGCCGACATTCAGGCCGTGGCGCTGGCCGATGGTGTAAAAAATCGCGCCGTCGTGCTGGCCGATGGTTTTGCCGTTTTGGTCAATGATTGGCCCTTGCGGCTGTTCGCCTAGTTCGTGCAGCAAAAATTCTTTGATGCCGACTTTGCCGACAAAGCAAATTCCCTGGCTGTCTGGTTTTTCAGCCGTATACAAACCAAGTTTCTTGGCCCTGGCCCGGACTTCTGATTTTTGCAGTTCGCCAATTGGCATTAGGCTGTGCCGCAAAGCGTCTTCGGTGACGCGGTACAAAAAGTAGGACTGGTCTTTGCCGTCGTCAACGCCGGTTAATAATTCACCGTCCTTAGTTCGGGTGTAGTGGCCAGTGGCGATGAAGTCAGCACCGTCTTCCAGGGCGGTTTCCAAAAATAATTTAAATTTAACTTCTTGGTTGCACATGACATCCGGGTTTGGCGTCCGACCGGCCGAGTATTCACGCACCATGTAGTCCACGACTTTTTGGCGGTACTCAGTCTCGAAGTCATACATTTTGAATGGTATATCGAGCTGCACGGCGACGCGCTTGGCATCCTGGAAATCTTCTTTCCATGGGCAAATAAAGCCGGGTAAATCCTGGCTCCAGTTCTTCATATACACGCCAGTTACGTCATAGCCCTGCTCTTTTAAGATCGCTGCAGTCAACGACGAATCAACGCCGCCACTCATACCAACGTAAACTTTTGTTCCCGGCATAGCTTGCTATTTTAGCCCATTTACGCCTGATTGTCTTGCTTGGTCTACGACCCCGTTCTTGGTTCTTGGTTCTTCGAAGAACTAATAGCTAAGAACGGTCAGCTATCTAAGCTTGTTCCTGGCGTTGTTTTTCGAGTTGTTTGCGCAAAACGTACAGTTCGTAACGGCGACCAACCCAAAAACTGGCAAAAATCAGTGGCAACATGGCCAGGGCCGGCCACCACAAGACTTCGACTTTCACTAGAGCGCCGCTTGACTCTTTGCTGCTGTTATTCTGCGTCGCCCCGGTAGCTTGGCCGATCAGTTGTAAGTAAGCGGTGCCCCCGTTTTTGTCGGTCGCCTGCACCACAATTTTGTAAATTCCGGCCTGCTTGTAAACGTGCTTCATTATAAAAGTCCCGGCACTGTCGATACTAAATAAATCATTGGCTGTGCCGTCACCCCAGTTGATGCTGATGGCGTACGGCCCTTGTCCGCCGCTGACCACCACTGGCCAATCCAGTTCCTGGCCGGGTGGCGCGCCCTTTTCGGCGTAAACACTGCTCAAATGAACATGGGTGCCATGCTGCAAAAATTGGGCATCGTTGAAGGTTACGCTAACGGTGTTGGAGTCCGGTCCGGATTGGTCTAGTGCATCATAAGCCCGGGCAACTAAATCGTTTTTGCCGCTGAACAGGTCAATTTGCAAAGAGTAGCTGCCGCCCTGGCAAAAGGTTGAGCCAACAAAAATGTTGTTAGAGAAAATTTTGACGATAGTATTGGGCGGGCACAAGCCACTTACGGTGATGGGCACTTCGGTAAAGCTGGCGCCATTGCCCGGCGTAGTTATAGTGGGCCCCTGCTTGGGTGGCGCGGACGATATGGTGCCTTTTATACCGATCGACCCGGAAGCTGATTCATCCGGAAAATTATTAGCAGCATGCGCCACACCAACGGACGTCAAACTCAGCGATACCGCCAGCAAGCTCCACACCAAACTGCGCAGCAGTCGTTTCATCTTATTAGCTTAGCACAAGCGCTGTTAAAACAGCCTGTGTTAGGGTCGAGAGGTCAGGATCCGGACGGTCTACTTGCCGGCTTTGCGCAAGACTCGGTCGTTGTAGGCTTTGACCAACTTTGGCAGGCCAAATACCAGGAACAGTACTAAGGCAATCACGCCCAGTACAGCCAGGATTAGCCACACGGGTATGACATAGAAAGTGGTGCTACCGCTCAGCAACTGGCCGCTGCTGCCATAGCCAAAGTTGCCTTCGATTTTGAATTCGCCAAAACTGCCGACTTTTTTCAGATGCGCGGTGAACTTGCGGATGCTGTCCGGCAGGACTTCTCCGGGCGGGGTTTCGTTATTGATCTCGTAGCTGGCCAAGACTTTGCCGCTGCGGTTCTTCAGCAATATTTTGCCAAAAGGCTCTTCCTGAATATTGCCGGCGTTGCGAAAACGAACGTTGGCAGTTATGCCTTTGTTGCTGAAGAAAATGGTGTTGGGGCTATCGTTTTTGCGAGCATCAAAACTTACAATCGTTACGTTTTCTTTTATGTCGCCGGGTACTTTCAACAAAATTAGCGAGCCGACGCTGCCGGACAGGCTCACGTTTTGGTTCTGGCCTTTGGTGGTACTGGCCGGTGCAAAGCGGACTGCGCCGAAGTAGCCGCCGGCTACAGCGTTTTTGGGTACGTTTATGACGACGTCTATACCTTTGGTTTGGCCACCATTCAGCGTAAAGTTGGGAACTGGCGTAATTAACCGCTTCAAGCTATGGCTCGAGGCAAACTTGGTCGGATCGAGGATGATGGCCGGGTTACCACTTTCGTCGTTGCTGGCTGTAAAGTCGTTGATGATCGCTTGCAAATGCGCCGCTACATTTCCGACGTTGGTGATGTAAACCGTCACGGTATGATGTTCGCCGGGATTTATAGTAACGTCGGTGCGCACTGGTGAAACTCGCAGCGCATTGCCACCGGAATTGGCCGCATTGGCAAATGGCAAATTAGCGGCAGCTAACATCAAAGCTAGTCCGAGGCTTGCTAGGAAGCGGCGGTGGCTGGATCGAATCATCGAAGTTATATCCTCCTCTGTGTCGGTGTTTGACTGTTCATGCTTAATATTAGCACAAATTGCTAAAAATCGGCCAAGCAGACATAGGTCAGCGTCGTTACATAAACGCCTGGCGGCTGGGTAGACGGCACGTTAGCGAGATAGCTGACAGTATAAACTCGGGTATTATCTGGTTTTGGGTTGGCGACGATAATGTCGCCGTCGCCAAACCGGAATGTGTTGGATTGATTGTAGCCTGATACTGGCTGGCCGGTGCCGGGGCCGGCAGGATTGTGGCCGACCGAAGGTGCTGAATTGGATGTCAGGTTCAGGCCGAACTGGGCGGTTCCCGGGCGAGACAAGTCTCCGCTAGCGAGGGCTTTAATCTCATTATTACCACTGCTCAGTGTGGTGCCGCCGCTGGTGACGCTGTAGCCACCGGCAGCGTTGGTCGTCACTAACATTTGGGATGTGCCGGTACTGCTATGGCTTGGCGATAGGTTTCCCAAATCGATAAAATCGCCGCTGGCATTGGCGCAATTGTTACCGCTAATAGTTACTCCCGTGCAAAAAATTAGATATGGCGGCACTTCGGCGGTAATTGTCACTTTTGAGTTGCTGATTTCAAACGCGATCCCGCCGTAATCACTGGCTGGACCGCTGGCATCGTCTGTCGCATAGGTATAAAGTCGCACGTAGTATGACCCGGCACTGTTCGGGTTGACGACGTGATTCAGCTTGTAGTAAGCCGCTCCGGGCGAAGCCGCCGCCGGGGTTCTTGTAAGTATCAGCTTGTTAGTAGTTGAAGCGTTGCTGACCGTGAAGCCGGTCAATCCATTTTGCTGCGCAATAACCGCCTGGCTAACATCCAATCCGGGTGGCACCGTACATGGCGTGCCGACTAGTGGATCGTTCGAACAGAATTCGGCAACCACCGAACCCAGCATACCGGCAGTAACAACGCTAAAAGACAATTGGTACGAAGTGGTCACGCCGGTGGAGTCGTCAACCAGCTGCAACGAACGCTGGGCCAGATTAGCACCGTAGGCTGGCGTCCGGCCGATCCAGGAGTACAAGCCTGCTATTACCAGCAGGCACACGACGGCAATGAATATACCCTTAGTGTAGGCGCGGCTGAGAAGTCGGCTGTAGGCGCTCATTCATTACTAGCCTAGAAGCTGCCAGTAGCAATGAGGTTGATGTTGGCGGTGTAGATGCCTGCTGGAGTGGTCAAGGCGGCAGTAGCGGCGAACTGCCATTTTTGGTCGAAGTGGTAAAGAGCTGAGGAAGATGTGGATACAATGCTACCAAACTCGCTGGTTACGTTACCGAGGTTGGTGGCTGGCGTACCGCTGTTGGCGGGCGTCGAACCGGAGTCCATGCCAAACCAAGTTGTACCAGAGTTTGATACACATGGGTTAGTTGCCGTGGCACTACCACAATGGCTAGAGTTATAGTATGGCTGCTGTGGTGTAAGTGTGCCAACTGTGCCAGGAAGGTTAGCAGTCGGCGTGTATTGGTTTACGAATAAACCGAAGGCGGCTGAACCGGCTGTCATGGCACAAGCAGTTGTAGACGTACAGCCACCACCGAGGGTATCAAGTGCGGGAATGGCACAGGTAGCACCGCTATCGGCGCTCAGTCCGCCGCAGAGCCCTGTGGAAGGTGATGAACCGTTGCTGTTGCGCATATCAATAACTGCACCGTGCGTGGCATTGGTAGACAGTTGGGTCCAGATGGCATTGTCAGAGGCTGTTTGGCTGCCACTACCAACATCAACAGTCTGGGAAGAAAGCACTGGTTGGCCACTACCGCTGGCAGTACCAAGTATTACTGCTGGGGGAGCGGCTGCGACTTCGGCCGCCGCACAGTCACCAGCGTTCGCACCGCTGTTAGCGGTGTCTGACCAGTTGTTTGGATCAGCTGCAGTTACACAAAATGAAAGCGATTCCTGCACACGGGCCGTGACTGTAATGGTGTTGGTGGTCGCCAGAGCGAGACCGCCGTAGTTCACGTAATCACCGGGCGCGGTAGGGCTAGTGTACCCACTACCACTGGATTCAAAGTCGTGGTGTGTATAGGTATAGACGCGAGCATAGAATGTACCGGCAGGCGCTTGTGGGTTAGTAATGCCAGTTAGGTCAAATACGTGAGTACCGGCGGATGCAGCATGGGTTTCGCCAGCACCGTCAGCCAATTCTACACCGTGAGCAGTCGTAGTCGCAGTCCAGTTGGCAGCTATCGGTCCAGGACTAGCAACACCGGTAGGCACTGCAACTCCAGTCGTAAGTGTAAGTCCGGTTGGTTTTGTGCAGGTATCACCGATTATAGGATCTTGGGTACAGAAGTCGATTACGATTGAATCGGCTGATGCCGTCGTCACAATAGAAACTTCATAAACGACGCTTGTTCCGCTACCTACACCAGTAGATATGCCGTTACTGCTGGCGCCCGAATCGCTCATCTGGATGCTGCGTTGACCCAATTGCGTCGCCGCATAAACCTTGCCACCACCAAAGAGCGGAAAGCCGGCAACTAGCAACAGTGTAGCGACTGCAACATAAGCAGCACGTGTTAAGGCGCTTACATTAATCGAAAATTTGCGATTGCTCATGAGGTGTTAACTTCAGTTTTTGTTTAGGTATTCCGCGGTCATCGTAACATGCTAAAGCTTGCTACTGCAAGACTTTTTATGCCAAAAATCAAAAACTTATCCACAGCCCGATAATTTGTTAGTAGGTGCCGGTCGCCACCAGGACGTGTTGCATCGTGTACGTTCCGCCGGGTGTGACGTGGCTGATATTAAAGATGTATGTAATGGTAAACTGCGTATAGCTACTACTCTGCGTAGAGTACGCGACCTCGTTGAGACCCGGTTGGTCGCTATACATGTAGTGATCGGCCGTGCCATACTCGGCGCCAGCACCCGTTTCTGTACCTGCCTGCCCAAAAGCAAAGCTACTGTCCGGCAGCTGACCCGGGTTGGCGCCGAGGTTTGTCGTTGGGCTGTTATTTTTCACTAAATTTATGCCGAATTGCTCGGTACCCGGAGACGAAACAGTTGGTGAGCTGTTGGTGTGGATCGTATAGCTGCCGTTGGTCGGTGGTGGCGAGGCATTGACCACGCTATAACCATGCGCCAGGTAAGCTTTTACGGAAAAGCTGGCCGTCGCCCACTTTGTGCCGGTAGCCGAAACCGTGCCAAGATTCACGCTGGTGTTGTTGACTGTCATTTCCAGGTAGGGCGTACGGTCACTATTGAATCCACCGTGGGCACAAAAGGCCGTACCACAAGTTTTGCCGACGCCTAAATCGCCAGCAGATTCCTTGGCACAATATGTGCCGCCGGTCTTACAAGCCTCAAGCTCGCCACCGGCACCAAAGAAAACTTCTGAAACCTGGTAGTGCGATGATGAAGATTGGGCGTCAGAAAAGGCTACCACGGGCAACAGCAAAAAAACCACTAGCAGCAAACTCATGATTTTTAGTGTTTGTTTCCACGACATGTCTAACCCATTATACCAAGTGAGTACAGCCGACCTGTAGTATCATATAAACAGAAAGCATAAGAGTTTTTGGATGGCCGAGGAAACAGATAACAAACCAGCGACGGAAAGCACGCCAACACCAGCTGAGAGCGGTGCTAATGAGCTGGAGTCACCTGACAGCGATGTCAATGCCCTAGAGGGCGGCAGAAGTAGTGCCGATGGGGTTGTTGATGCCACGTCCCAGAATGGCACCGGCTCGGCACCGCCGGCACCACCACCCCAAAAAACCGGCCTCAAGCAAAAATTGCGCAAATTCAACATCTACCTGTTGATGTTCTTGTTTATCATACTGGTTGCTGGCGTAATTGTGGCTACGGCCTACTTCCAGAGCAAAAAAGCCGCCACCACGACCACCGTTAATACCCAAAAATTAACCCAGCAAACCCTGGAGCAAGTCGCCAGCAGCGATGCCACCGTCGGCACGGCCCAATCAGTCTTAAATGTGCAGTCCAGCGCCGTTTTTGCCGGCAAGGTGCTAGTGCGCGATGGTTTGGAAGTAGCCGGCGGTTTGCAAATTGGCGGTTCAGTTACTGTCAGCGACCTGAATGTGTCCGGTATTGGCCAGTTTGGCCAACTGAAAGTCAGCAAAGACCTGGCAGTCAGCGGCGATTCAGCCGTCCAGGGCAGCGAAACTATTGGCAAAAGCATCCAGGTTACTGGGGGTGGCAGTTTTGGCGGGCCAGTCACGGCGCCACAAATAACAACTTCCAGCCTACAGTTAAATTCCGACTTGGTGCTGACGCATCACATTAGCGTCAGCGGCGGCATTCCCGGCCACGACCAAGGCCCAGCACTAGGTAGCGGTGGATCATCAACCGTCAATGGTACTGACACTGCCGGCACTACCACCATTAATACTGGCAGCAGTCCGGCGGCTGGCTGCTTTATAACCGTTAACTTTACGACTAAGTACAGCCGCACGCCGCGGGTTTTGGTCACTCCAGTTGGATCATCTGCCGGAAAAATTGATTACTACGTTAACCGCTCGGCTAACAACTTTAGCATCTGTGATGCCAGCGCCCCGCCTTCTGGTGCCAGTTTTGCTTTTGACTACTTCGTCATCGATTAGACATCCAAGAAGACTACAACCTGGTCAGCCTTAACGTGCATAATGCCGCCCGATATTCGAATGCGCTGTTCGCCTTTATCGACTGTTCGAATCATCATTTCACATGGGTTTAATAACGTAATGAAGTTGTGGTGTTTGGGCAAAATGTCAAAAGGACCAGTGGCGTTTTCGGCTGTCACGCTAAAGGCTTGGGCGTCATAGTAATCATGAAACGGCGAGTGGATTTTGACGTGCATGCTAAGTTCGCCATTAGCTTCTGTCTTACTAAAGTCATTGACGGCCTGTTGCTTTTCGGTCTCCTCGGTCGAAACCGGAGCCTTGGGTTCGTCTATGGCTTTCTGGTCGTCTACGGCAGAAGCCGATTGCTCGTCGCTCATACAATAATTTCTTCGATGCTCTTGAGTGTTTCTTCGCGGGTGAAGAAGTCGCCCGGAACACCGGTGTGTTTGGTCATGACGTTCATGTTTTGGGTAAAGTTGGCGATCAATTTTTTGGCTTTGGCGTAGTCCGAGCGGTCGGCTGGGCTAAGTTCGTTTTCACCAATAATGGCGATAATGCCTTTTAGCGATTCATATTTTTGTAGCAGCGCCTGGACTTGGACACTCAATAGATAGTGGCGTTCGCCGACAATTTCCGGGGTCAAAAGGCTAGAGTTGGTAAGTGTCAGGTCGACAGCCGGGCGAATTCCCTGCTCGGCGACCTTACGGCTAAGCACGATGATAGAATCCATTTCGTGCTGGATGAACTGCACGGCCGGGTCGGATACGTCGTCGGCCGGCACGTAAATCGTTTGCACTGATGTAATAGAACCGTTTTCGTTACTGCTCAGCCGGTCCTGCAAAGTCTTAACATCGGAGAAGATAGTTGGCTCGTAACCGCCTTCGTTTGGCACTTGGTCGAGAATGGTCGACAGCTCGTTGCGAGCCTGGATGTAACGGAACATGTTGTCGGCGAAGAACAGGATGTCTTTGTGCGCTTCGTCGCGGAAGTACTCGGCGCCGGCCGTGGCGCTGATACCGATCAGCGAGCGCTGCACCGGATTTTCATTCATCTGCGCAAAGAACATGCAGGTGTTTTTTAGCAGGTCGTTTTCTTTCAGGGTGTCCCATAGTTCGTGGCCTTCACGAATACGTTCACCAATGCCAGAGAAGAATGACAGGCCGGATCCACTGCGGGCAATGTTGTTAATCATTTCCATGGTCAGCACGGTTTTACCAACGCCGGCACCACCAATAATGCCGACTTTGCGGCCTTTGACGAACGGCGTAAAGAAGTCCATGACCTTAATGCCGGTTTCCAAAATTTCCGGCTTGCTGATCTTAAAGTCACTTTTGGCTGGTGGTAATTTGAGGATGTCTTTGCGCGGCACGTTAGGATCGGTAATCGGCGGCTGTCCGTCCAGCGGGTCGCCCAATGCGTTCAAGATACGGCCGATAGTAGTGTCACCTATAGGGATCTCGATGCCCTTATGCGTACGCTCTACAGTCATGCCTTTGACCATGCGCAGGTCCGACCTCACATTCAGGCAAAAGGCAATGCCGCCGGGTTCCAGGTGATCGACCAGCAGCTGCGTATCGTGGCCGTTTTGGACGGTGACGAGTTCATTCAGGCTGGGCGCGTCTTCGTCAAACTGGACGCGGACAATTAAATCTTTGAGCGTAACGATAGTTCCTGCCATTTAACTAACCGCCCCCGCTTTACTCTTCTTAATACCATTGATGATCTCCTTCAGGCGTTCGTCTTTGACGCCACGCTTGGCACGGTTGTAGGCCATGTGCAAATCATTCTTGGTCTCATCAGCACGCTGGTGGCTGGCACTCATGGCGCGGAAACGTGAAGCATACTGCGCCAATTTGGATTCCAAAATTAACTGGCTGATAGCAATTTGCATCATGGAGCGCTCCAAGTGGGCGGCAACGGCATAGCTGCTTGGCTCAAAAATATAGGTGGCTTCGCTTATCACGTTGGGGTCTCTTTCGGCCGAAGCACCCCGTTCTTTGACGGCGCTACTCAGTTCGATTCGCTTGACGTCCTGTACCATCAGCGACACGTATTCCTGGTAGAACATTTTGGTGGTTTTGTATTGCTGGACTTCGCGGATGATCGGCATAACATTGATGTTTTTGTCCTTGGTGGGCAGTTTGAAGTACTTTTTGTAAGCAATACCGCGCTGGGCCAACTGGATGGCGCCATGGTGTCCGATGACAATGATATCTTGCTTGTTGGCGTCGAAGTCTTGGAGCATCATTTGGATGAGTTTTTGGTCGATTTCGCCGCTAAAGCCACCTTCGGCTGTAATGATCACGTATAGTTCTTTGTCGATGACGTGTGCTTGTTTTTCTTCACGGCCAAAACTAAACAAACTGTCGACACGCAGCTGGGAATAGATTGCCCAGAGCTCGTTGAAGAATTTGGTCGATTGCAGCACCTGGTTTTTAGTCTGGGCGATGCGCATGCTGGCAATGCCTTCAAAGACACTGGTCAACTCGACAAGTGTAGCCATGCTGGCTTCCTCTCGTGCGATTTCGTTAGGCCTTTTCATTTCTTGGCCTCGGCTGTTTCTTTGGCTGGCTCGGCTGGGGTGGCTTCAGTGGCGGGCTTGGCTGCGGCGGCACCATCGGTTTTGGCTTCATCGCCAGCGGCAGTCCCGGGCGGCGCTTGGTCGGTCCCTGACTTATCGGCTGCCGGCGGACCTTGTACTTGGACCAGGCATTTGGCTTTGAGTTCGTCGCGGACCGCGTCGTATTCTTCGTCAGTTTTGATCTTAGCGGCAGCGTCGTGGACATTCAATTTCAATGCGTTGATGTCCAGGTCTTCACCGTCGGCAAGGTTTAAAACCAGGTCAAACATCAGTTGCTGGGCCATCAGCGAGTACGTGTCGGTTGGACTTTGGGTCAGGATCTCAAAGATGCGTTTGCCGGTTGCCAGCGCACGCTTAGCTTCTACGGCCAATTCCGAACCAAAGTGCGAGAACTCTTCGGCCTGCCGGTAATCAGCCAGGACCTTCAGGGTTTGCGAGGCCAGTGCTTTTTGGCGTTTATTGTGGCCGACACCGCCAGCACGGGTCACAGACAAACCAATATTCAAGGCTGGGCGGATACCTGACCGGAAAATTTCCATATCCAGAATCCACTGCCCGTCGGTGATGGACATGATGTTCGTCGGCAAGTAAGCCGTAATATCACCGTTGGCAGCGTGCACCATAGGAATGGAAGTCAGCGACTTGCCGGTACTGTCCAATCGCCCGGCTCGTTCCAGCAAACTTGAGTGGGCGTAGAACATATCACCCGGATATGAGTCGCGCCCAGGGCTAACGCCTGACAACAGCGCAACTTCCCGGTAAGCGTGGGCGTGGGAAGTCAGGTCGTCGTAGATGATGATGGTGTCTTGGTCGCATTTTTGCCACAGGTATTCAGCCATGGCGCAGGCCACGTATGGTGCCAGGTAGCTCATAATTAGCGATTCGAACATCGTCGACACGATGATGATGGCCTTATCCAAACCACCGCTTTCCTGCAGACGGGTCAGCAGCGTGTCGATGTCGCTACGACGTTTAGCAATCATGCAGTACACCACAATCTGGTCAGTATTCTTTTGGTTGATCACAAACTGGGTGGCTAAAGTACTTTTGCCCGATTTGCTGTCGCCGAGCATTGCCATACGCTGGCCACGCACAATCGGAAACAGCGCATCAATCGCCGACACGCCACTTTCCACTTGGTCCTCGACCAGGCGACGGGTATATAGCGGCGGCGCAATATTGAAAACCGGCCAAGTCGTATCAGCCGCGATTGGCCCTTTGCCATCCAGGGGGTCGCCAGTCACCGAAACTACCCTGCCCACAAAGTCTTTGCCGACCTTGCTAAGCAATTCCTGGTGCTGCAAAACTACCATCATACCGGTGCGCAAACCTTCGGCGCCAAGGTGCAAAATCACCACATGGTCATGCTGGATCTGGTGCACGAAGCCCTTGCTGCCATCTTCGAACATCACCAAGGCGTGAACCGAGCAAGGCTGCAGGCCACGGACCCGGATCAAGAATTTTTCGACACCAATAACTTCGCCGACCGGATTACCGGCCTCGACCATTTTGTCGAAGTGCTTATTGCCGGTGCTCACGCGGCAACTCCTTGGGTTGCAGGTTCTGGAGCAGTTTCGGTAGCCGGCAGTTTGGTCAGTGCTTCACGCAGCAGCTCGGTCTTGTTGGCAAAGTCCTGGCGCAGCGACATATCGAAGTATTTGTTAGTGCTGCGAACAATGCAACCAGCGCCGATATTAGGCTGCAAACCAATAGTAATCAACAGGTACGGGTTAATCTCGCGGCGCAACCAGGCCATCAATTTTTCGATAAATGCCGTGTTCGGGTCAGAGCTAAAACTCATGTGTAAAACCGGTGCCTGCTCTTTGATGCTGGTCAAAAACGCCTGCAGTGCTTTGCGGTCTTCGGGCTGGAGCAAATTCAACTTGTTCTGCTCGCTGATGTGATCCATCAGCTGGCTGGTTTTGGGCATCTTTATTTCACTGCCCGGCTTGCGTAAGCCCAGCTGCAATAAGGTTTCGTCAATGGTTTCAATCTCTCTCAGCAGGCGTCCAAGGTCGACGGGTGTCGCCACTAAAACCGGCAAACTAAGCTGTGGCTTGGCAGCAGCTGCCGGAGCAAGCGTGTGGCCTTGAGCATCATGCGCCATGCTTGATGTCCTCGATGATGGCTTGCTTGTTGGCTTCGAGGTCGCCCAAGATGTACTCCAGCTGGTCATTGAGGTCAATTTGGTTGCCAACCGCTGCCAAAACGTAGTGGTTAACGATGTCCGTCATGTTTTCCTCAAAGCGCCGCATCAGGTTGTCTTTTTCTTTGGCGATTTCGGCTTGCAGCTGGGCGCTGAGTTGCTGGCGCTGTTCGTCGATAGCGGTGTTGGTTTTTTCGATAGAATCAATCGCCAGCTGCTTGGCGTCCATGATTGACTGCTCGTATTTTTCGAACTCGTCCTTCAGCTTGGTAGTGATCTCGCTCTTCATGTATTCGTTGAGCTGGGATGTCGTCAGGCGCAAATCCTGCTGCAGGAACATGGCGTTTTCACCGATGATTTTTTCGAAGTGCAGGCGGCCGCGGTTGCGTAGTTCTTCGCGGAATTTTTCGTCAAAGATGTGCTCGACGTCGCGGTCTGCCGCACTTTCATAAGAGTCAGAACCGCCACTGCTGGCCTGTTTGCCACCACCAAGGCGAACGGCCAGCCAAATAAAGGCGATGCCGCTCGAACCAATTGCAGCCAGAATTAGGACTAGCCACCAGAATGTCATGTTTGTTTACCCACCATGCGCATAATTATCGATTTACTCTGTTACGAAAGCGCTAAAGCTTTAATAACAAGTATACCGCAAAGATGCCTACAACAAAAATAATTAACCCCGCTATGACAGTCTGGATCAGGCTGCGGATAATTGACTTCTTGGATAAGGGGTTACGGCCGACGGCTATCATGCCGCTACGTACGCCGCTGTAGAGCATATTTGCCGTGATGAAAGCCGTAATCAGCATCAATGCCATCGACAAGTAAATCCGGGCGGCGCTAATTGGATGGTTGGCTACGGTGACGGCGATTTTGGCCAAAAATCCTGGCACGTAGTCGACCGATTTGGAGTACAAAGGGTTGTGCGAAACGGCGATGTCGACTGGGATTCGGCCGATGTTAACCGAGATTTGTTTGCCCAGGCTGTCTTTGAGTTTAACCGATCCGATAACGTCAGAACTGCCGCTAAAATTACCGGCGGCCTTACCGACAACTTCGAGTTCGTTCTGGCTGGCTTTCATGCCCAATCCCGAGATCGCCGAAACTGTGATGTAATCGCCGACTTTGATCGGTCCGTTTTGGCTGGTGACCAAAACATTATAGTGGCCGGAAGTTGCCACCAGCACCTGTTGCTGGGTGACTTTTTCTGGTGTCAGGACAATATTAGCACTGCTCTCCGGAATGACGATACCGAGCATTGCCTGGATATCGCCCTGCGGCACCGGAATAACGGTGTCAGGCGACTTGGCTTTGAGTTCGACGATCATGCCGACCTGGACCGAGGCATCAGCATTGTAGCTCTGGGTGACAGACTGAATGATTTTTTGGTCGCTGGTTTTACTGGAAGTAGAAGTTTTTGCGGCTGGTGATTTTGCTGCAGCAGCAGCTGGGAGCACGCTGATGCCAACTACACTTATAGCAGCCAATGCAGCCAAAAAATTGCTAAAAAGTTTAAAGCGTGACATTACG
>DASZPJ010000011.1:0-16214 GCA_035550295.1 Saccharimonadales bacterium (SeqCode) | reverse complement strand
AATCACCTAAGCTAGGCTTAAACTATGTCAATGAACCATGAGCATTTTCCAGGTTGCGGTCATGTGCCTGAGGACGTGCATCACGATCACGAACATCATGGCCATCATGAGCATGCCCATCCGCTGGGTTCGATCGCTTGTGGTGTAGCCTGTCAATGCCATGCCCTGAATCC
This sequence comes from Saccharimonadales bacterium (SeqCode), assembly GCA_035550295.1. GTDB lineage: Bacteria > Patescibacteriota > Saccharimonadia > Saccharimonadales > UBA4665 > DASZPJ01. The sequence continues at coordinate 16,041 of DASZPJ010000011.1, read as the reverse complement.
TAGCTCCAACCCCTTTGAATTTGATGCGGAACAACACGCCCAGGAACTGCTGCTCAAAAGTAAAAAAGAAGTTGATAGTGACGAATCTGACCTGGTTTATGACCCTAAGACCGGTCGCTGGTCCCGCCGTAAGGCCAAGGATAATGTCCAGCCCAAGCCGAGTGCAATTTCTCGAAGATTTGCGACAAATTTGCAATAAATTCTATTAGTAGTTAGGCTTTGGTGCAGCACGTAAATGGAGTAAATAATGCGCAACAATGTTAAATTAGCCGGTCGACCGACACTGCAGAAAATCGGCGGATTACTTTTCCTGATAATCCTACTTGGCGGTATCGTGGCACTGGCTTGGCCAAACAACACGCCCTCTGCCGGCGGTAATCGTCTGGGTGTCGTGGCGGCCGAAAACTTTTGGGGCGATATTGCCAGCCAAATTGGCGGCGACCACGTCCACGTGACTTCGATCATCTCTGACCCAACTGCCGATCCACACCTGTACGAATCGAGCGCCAAAGACGCTGGAGCGGTAGCGTCTGCCAAAGTAGTTATCGTCAACGGATTGGGCTACGATGATTTTATGGCTAAGCTAATCGGCGCCACCCAGCGTCACCAAGCTGTGCTAACCGCGGCCCAGATCCTGGGCGTAACTGACGAATCTGCCAACCCGCACTTATGGTATAACCTGCCGCAGGTGCATATCGTGGCCAGTAAGATTGCCGGCAGTTTCGAAACTGCCGACCCGGGTCACGCCGCTGACTACAAGCACAACCTGGCCACTTTCGACCAATCACTCCAGGCACTGCTGCGAAGCATCGACGAGATTAAGCAAAAGTACGCCGACGCACCGGTAGCCTACACCGAACCGGTACCGGGCTACTTGCTGGCCGCGGCCGGCCTTGATGTCAAAACCCCGGAAGGCTTTGCCAAGTCCATCGAAGACGGGGACGATCCGAGCCCGGCCGATGCGCAGGCAATGGACGCGCTCATGACTAACAAGCAAATCAAAGTCTTACTCTATAATTCCCAAGCTACCAGCCCAGTTACCGAGCATGTCAAACAGCTAGCCAGGCAAGCGGGCATTCCGGTGATCGGCGTCACCGAAACTTTGCCGCCGAACGAACCGAGCTACCAGGCATGGCAGCAACATCAGCTTGACCAATTGCTCAAGGCTTTGCAGACTAAGTAGTATGCCGTCAGACCCGGACCTAGTTGTTCTAAAAAACGCCACGCTCCAGCGCGACGGCCGGCCGGTATGGCGCGGCTTGCAGGCGAGCATTCGAGCCGGTGAGTTCGTGGCAGTCTTGGGACCCAATGGTGCCGGCAAGACCAGTTTGCTGAAAGTCCTGCTCGGATTGCTGCCGTTGACCAGCGGCTCAGCTTACATCAATGGCCAGGCGCCAGAGCGCGGTAATAATCAGATCGGTTATATTCCCCAACAAAAAAGCTTTGACCCGCTGCTGCCGATTCGCGGCTGGGATTTGGTAGAGCTGGGAATTAACGGCCATAAGTTCGGCCTGGGCGGCAAGCGGCAAGCCACCAAACTGGTTAAGCAAGCGATTGAGGCTGTAGGTGCGACAGACTATGCGTCGGTGCCGATTGGCTTGCTATCGGGCGGCGAACAACAACGTTTGCGGATTGCCCAGGCCTTGGTCGGGGAACCTAGCCTGTTGCTCTGTGATGAGCCCTTACTATCGCTGGACCTGGCTTCGCAGAGCAAAATAACTGGGTTGCTGAACGACTACCGCCAGCAAAACAACGCCGCCGTCCTATTTGTCACCCACGAGGTCAATCCTATTTTGCCTTACGTGGACCGTATATTGTACCTGGCAAACGGGCATTGGTTGATCGATACCCCGCAGCGAGTGCTGCAGTCCAGGACGTTAACGAAACTGTATGGCTCGCCAGTAGACGTGCTGCGCGTGCATAACCGCGTGCTGGTAGTTGGCGCGGACGACGAAGCTTTGACGGCAGCTGGCGTACACCATGCCCACGAACAGGATATTGGCGATGCACATTGAGCTGTATCTTAACCAGGCTTTTGCCCAACACGCGCTGCTGGCTGGCAGCCTGGTGGCTATCGCTTGCGGTTTAATCGGGCCATTCGTGGTCAGCCGCGGTATGGCTTTTGCCGTGCATGGCACCAGCGAACTGGCTTTTACGGGTGCAGCCGGCGGATTGCTGGCAGCTAACAACCCGGTCCTCGGCGCTTACGTCGGGGCCCTGATCGTGGCAACCATATTCGGTACGCTTGGCACCAAAGAACGTGAGCGTGATTCGGCGATTGGTGTAATTCTAGCCTTTGGCCTAGGTCTAGGCGTACTGTTCTTGAGTTATTACCACGGTTTTGCCACGCAAGCTACCAATATTTTGTTTGGCAATATCTTTGGGGTTAGCGGTGACCAGTTATTAGCCCTGGTGCTGGTCGCACTTGCCGTATTGGCTACCATTCTATGTATTTATCGGCCACTATTGTTCGCTTCTGTTGACCCTGAAGTTGCCGAAGCTAAGGGTGTGGCTGTTCGCAGGCTCGGCGTGGTGTTTTTGTTTGTCCTGGCACTTACCGTTACTTCGGCAGCCCAAGTAGTTGGTACACTGCTGGTTTTGAGCCTGGCTATCACGCCGGCCGCTGCGGCCCAGCGTTTGGCGACCAGACCACTGGCCATTAGCCTGGTATCGGTGCTTTTTGCTCTTATTGCCAGCGTCGGGGGCATTCTGGCCAGCCTGGCCAGCAGCACGGTTAAACCAAGTATTTTTGTGACGGCCATCAGCTTTGCCCTATATGTTTTTGCCCGCTTAGTTGGCGTCCGTCCGCAAAGAAAACAGCCCTAGCCAACATTGCCCGATGGTATTATGCTAGTACTTATGGCACAAGCAATCACGGCGCTAAATTACAAATCCCATAAGTTGCTTCTAGTAGGCCTTCTGCTGGCTACTCTAGCCCTAGTTGGCTATGTCTCTTATTCTTTGGCGCATCACAGCGTTGACCTTTTCACTATACCGAATCCGGCTAAGGGTATGCACCAGCAGAAACCGATCAGTACCCCTACGCAGGCCACGCTCACACAGCAATAAAATCGAGTTAGGCCGTCACGTCCAATAGCAGCTACACGGTTTTAGCCGTTATCGTCCAGCTGCAGCTTTTTAAAGCCTTCACCACTACATATTCTTTGCCAGTGTTTTTATAGCGCAACGTGCCGAAGCCTCTTTGGATGCCCACTTCGCTTATCGGCTTGTCACTGGCATCCACTTTACCGTCGGCATCATACACTGTAACGCTAAAAATTAACTCGCCCGTTGAGGCGTAACCATCCTCCAGCGCCCAATAAAGATTCCAACTACCCGACACGCTAAAGACTTTTGAACGGTAGTTACCGTGGGCGGTAGTTGTAGGTAAGATGACTTTGCCAATTGCCGGGACTGTCTTCCCGGCGTAATTAGTCGCCAGCGGTAACTGGGTAACAAAATGACGGGGAGCATGGTTTTTTTCTTGCACGAGGCGCAAAACCGGACCAACGCTCGCAGCGCCGATCAGTAGAACAATAGCCAATATCCATTTGGCGACGGTTTTGGTATCCATGGAAAGTCTCTGATAACCCATACTTAGAAATATAACGTATTAGAGGGGCTTGCGGTATAGCTAAGCCTTAAATTTATGGTATACTAAGTTGTTGCTATAAAAATCCAAACAGCCAAAAACAACAGCGGTAGAATAAAATATTTACCGCGACCAATGTATGAAATATTCACTCGAAAGTAAAACTGTACGACCGGGCCTGGCCGCCTATTCTTTTTACAGGTCGGATCGTCACCCAATGAACCGGCCGGCTCCGCCACTAAAAAGGCACCGATCGGTATCGGCAGCTTTTTTGGGTAAGCTGGTCCAACGGTTGATAATCATGGCAATTGTAGTTGTGGCAATTATGATTGGCTACCGTACAGCGACTTCGCCGAGCACTAATAATGCAGATACGCCGCTGATAACTACCAGCCCTACTAACTCTGCCAAGTCCGACGCGCCGGTTGTGGCGCCTTCCCAAGCCATCGAGCAGTCTAACCCCTGTGAAGCTTACGCTACGGCCAAATACATTATGGTCAGCATCAGCAAGCGTCACCTTTGGGCCTGCCAAGCGCACAAACAAGCCTATGACTCGCCGATTATTACTGGTTACGAGCTCTTTGACGCCACCAAAACGCCTACTGGCACCTACAAAATTTATGGCAAACACACCAATGTCACCCTGAAGGGTTCCGACCAGCTGGGCAGCTGGAACGACCCAGTGCACTACTGGATGCCGTTTTTGAATAACAAATACGGCGAGTACGGTTTCCACGATGCCACTTGGCGGCCGGGCAATCCGTTTGGCGCAGTTGATCCGGACACCAAGGACGCTTCGCACGGTTGCGTTGAATTGCCGCTCAGCACCGCCGCCTGGATCTACGGGTGGGCCGCGATTGGTACTTCTGTCACTATCGAAAGTTAACTAAAACTGAAAGCCCTGAGGACTTGCCGCCATCGGTGATAGAATAGGAATATGATTGTGGCGGTTATCATTTTGGGGGTACTTGTATTGGCTTTGCTGGTAGTGCTGGGTTTGCAAATGCGGTCCAAATCGCCGGCCGACACCCAAAGCGCACTGCTACTCAAGGCCGACATGGCCGAGTTAACTAAATCTATGGGCGCATTGAAAGACGGCCTGCAAAAGCAGCTGCAAGACCAAGCCAACGTCAATGCCAAACAGATCCAAACCCAATCCGCGGCCAGCATCCGCATCCTCGAACAAGTTACCGAAAAATTGACCAAACTGGAAGGCACCAACAAGAACGTGGGCGACATCGCTGCCGAACTGAAGACATTGCAAAACGTGCTGCAAAACCCCAAGCAGCGCGGTGTCATCGGCGAATACTACCTGGAGCAAATCCTCAAGAACACCTTGCCGCCCGGCACCTTTACGCTGCAATACCGGCTGGGCGAAGGTTTGGTCGTCGACGCCGTCATAAAATACGAAGACAAGCTGTTGCCGCTGGACAGCAAATTCTCACTGGAAAACTACAACCGCATGGTCGAAGCTAAAGATGCCGAGCGCGAGCTTCTAGAAAAAGCCTTCAAGAGCGATATCAAAACCCGTATCGACGAGACGTCCAAGTACATCAAACCGGGTAAAGGCACACTGGACCAGGCGCTGATGTTCATCCCCAGTGAGACGATTTACTACGACATTTTGACAGAGAAGGTGGGCATCAACGGCCGCAACTTGCTGGCTTACGCCGGCGAAAAGAAGGTTACGATTGTGGGGCCCACGACGCTATCCGCCATGTTGCAAACGATTGCCCAAGGTTTAAGGTCTATTGAGATCCACAAAGACACCGAAAAAATCCGCAAAAACATCGAGCAATTACAAAAACACCTGATCAGCCACAACGGCTACATGCAAAAGCTCGGCGCCAGCCTTGGCACCACCGTCGGCCACTTCAACACTACTTACAAAGAGCTAGGTAAAATCGACCGCGACATTGTGAAGATCGCTGACACCGACCCAACCGTTGAACCGCTGCTGCTCGATAGACCTGCCACCAGCGACGACTAGTTGATTTATTTTTATAAATATGCTATAATTAGCACATTATGCCAGCCATAACGCAGGAGCGAGCGCCGCAAGTTTTCGTTCAGATTCCTTGCCTGAATGAAGCTGCCACCATTGGTGAGGTGGTGGAAAGTATTCCACGCTCAATTGAGGGTCTAGGTGACGTCACCACCGTGGTGGTTGACGATGGTTCGTCGGATGCTAGCGTTGCAGTTGCCCGCGAGGCCGGTGCCGATCACGTCATCACGCATCATCGTCACGAAGGGCTTGGCCCGACTTTCTTTAGGGGCCTGCAGTGGTCACTGGAGCATGGCGCCGACATAATCGTCAACACTGATGGCGATGGCCAATATCCCAGCTCGGCAATTCCTAGGCTGATCGCTCCTTTGGTAGAAGAAAAAGCCGATTTGGTAGTTGCCCAGAGGCTGACACCTGACGGTTATTACAAACCATGGGAAGAGCAGGTCAGGAAGATGGGGTCGAGTTTGATCAGGAAACTTACCGGTGTAGATGTAGATGACCCAGTCTCCGGTTTCCGGGCAATGTCCGCCGCCCACGCCGCCAGTTTGCACCGCCACACCACGTTCAGTTATACCTTGGATACTATTGTACAGGCCCGTGGTTTTGAGGTGGCTAACGTGCCAGTTGAAACCCGGTTTGTGCCACGTGAATCCCGCCTGCGCAAGAATACGACCGAGTATTTGCACTACACGGCGCTGGATCTTTATTACGCCATCAAGCAAGTAGCGTACAAAAATAAAATTGCCGAACGTTTCAACCTGCGCCTGACCTAATCTCTTGCCAGCCCTGGTCGGCCTGTGCTATAACGTATTGATCATGGCTAACTTCATGCGAAGCATTTATGGACTCATTCTCCTCGGCATTCAGGGGTTGTGCTTCAGCATGGTTGAAGCCTCTCGCGCGTAGCGACTAGCACAACCCGAAAGTCAGCAGGCTTCAACCAGAAGCCTGTTTTTAATTTACAAGGAGAAAAGTTATGGGAGCAGAACAAGTAAAAGTAGACGAACGTCCGGCAGTGTCGCCGGCAGTAACCGCCAGTTTTGGTGAAGCCGCAGTCAAATATGGTGAAGCGTATCGTGATTCTGAAAGCGGTCGTGTAGTAATGACGCCAAGTACAGGCGTACTAAGAGTAGAAACTGTGCAAGTCGAGACGCCACCAACTCATCCGGCCATGGCCGGCGTGCAAGCCGTATTCGACGCCAAATATTAAAAATGTTTACGAAAAGGAGATTGAACTATGGCAAGTAAAAAATTCCGGCATCCGCCACACGTGAAGATAAATCGCGAAGCGATGGTAAAGCACATCGGCGCGCAATTCGAGATTAGTGGAGGAGTTGAAGTAGAAGAACCTGATTTTGTGGAGCGCCTGGCTGACTTCTCTCTAAATTATGCTGGTGTGGTTGCGGCCTATGGTCGGCGCCAACCTTCACGACGTTCATTGGAACGCCATGCGATTAAAGCCCGCCAAACGGCTCTTAAGATGCATGCTCGTGGCCACACGTTTTTGCCGCCAGGTATGGTTGAAGACGTGCCAGAACCAAATCCAATTGGTGTTGTCATGCGCATGCCGCTCGACATACCAGAAGATTCACCGCCAGAGTCAGCACAGTAGCTTGACGTTGCGTCTTAATCTTGAGCCAGATCTAGCGCCAAAGCCGCTGTCCAGCTGAATCCCTTGGCGCCGGCCGGTTCGCCGGTCAAAGGATCAAAATATTCGTAGCAGCCACTTTTGGCAACCATTTCCAGTGTTGTTTCGGTCAGAGCGGCGGCGTGGTCTTTGAAGCCGTAGCGTTTCAGGCCGTCGATGATCAGCCAGTTCATATTGACCCAACTCGGGCCTTGCCAGTACAGCTTTGAATGGAACCAGTAAGAACTTATTGGCACGCTCGGCACCGGATAGGTTGGCCCGAATTGCTGGTCGCTTTCCAGCAAACGTACTAATTCTTCGGCACGTTCTTGGGTTATGCCACCAGAGTAAAGCGGCAACAGGGTGGCGATACTAGGCGTTTTGAGCAAGCGGTGAGTGATAAAATCGCGCGAGTAATACTGGCTAGAGTAGGGATCCCAAAGGCCCTCAAAAGCTTTCTCGGTCTTGTCCATACTCTCGAGCAAATCCCCCGGCAAATCCTCGCGAATGCTGGTGGCGATTTCACGCAAATGCTGGTTGGCCCGGATGAAAATGCTGTTAAAACTCAGGTCTTCGATGGCGAACAACGAGTGGTCGAGAACCTTGTTGATGTCGTAATTTTTGCGGCGCAGCCGGCGTTGGACATCAAAAACAGCCAACGCTTCGACGGTAGAAAAGCGTTGGTCTATGGGCACGCTGCGCGTGTCACGCCGGAAGAGGTTGATGACTCGGTCGAGCTTGGTTTTCTCGATAATTCGGATCCATAGTGGCATCAAATGTTCACGCATTTCGGCCATCCACGGCGGGCTATTGTCGAGTCCGGCTTCCCACGGGTGGATCAGTAGCACCAGGCCTTCGTTATGCGGATCGCGCTCTTTATATAGCCACTGATGATAAGCCAGCAAACCCGGGTACATCATGCGGTACCAGCTACGTCGCTCCGGCCATTTGAGCTTTTCGCCGACCCGAACAACGGCTTCAGCCAGCATGGGCGGCTGGGTAATACCGGTGGTTGTGACGTCGTTAGGCGCAAACGGGTTGAGCCAGCTGCGCCAGATGTTGCGGTCGGTGCGGTACTGCGGATCGTCGCGGAAGATGATGTTTGGCAACATGCCGTTGTGCCATTGGCCGCGCATCAGGCTGGAAAGCTCGGTTTTGGCGCGCTCTACATCGAGGTGGCGCAGTCCAATTGCCACGAAACAGCTGTCCCACAGCCACTGGTGCGGATATAAATTGCTGGCTGGCTGGGTGTACAGGCCGCGGTCGTTTTTTGCGAGCACGGCTTTGGCTTGCTCGATTACGTCATTAGCGGTGTCGGTAGCGTCCTGCATATGGTTTTAAGTATAGCGCTCCAGTGCTTACGGCGCGATACTCGAAAAATAAAAGTTAACTTCTATTTTTTCGTTTCACTTGTATAACGCAGAGGTTTGCCAGCGTATAATGGCAAGAATATGCCAGAATCTGATCCCTATCAATGGACAAGGAAGGCAATTGAGTTTGCCAAGAACCATCGGGGAGAGGTAGTAGCCGCTACTACGGGCGCGGTGGCGGTTGGTGCTGTCGCTAAACATCTCCACAACAAGCATAAACAAGCTGCACCTGGCCCTACGCCGACCTTGCCCGGCGGAGAAGAGCTTGCAGAGACAGCGGAAGATGCCCCTGACATTCAACACCTGAGTGCCAATTTGCAGGATTCCTCAGTGGAAGTTGAACCACTCGTAACTGCCAGCCAGCAACCTGAACCAAAACTATCGGCCGAAGCGGAACGAGAAGCAAGCTACCACCAGCGGCTTCGCATTCTCCGACCTGAATCAGTCATTCAACATAAGGGCTGGGTCCACAAAGTAGACTGGGTGGCAGCCCGTAATTATTTGGCCGCGCAAGTCTTGAGCCACCCAAACAGCACCACCACCTTACTGAGAAGCCTAAGCGGCTTTGGCAAGCAGTCATATGACCGGACGAAATCAGATCTTGGTCGGGCTGGATTGATTAGGGCAGTTCACCCCCGCGAAACAGGCGGAGCTGAGTCTAAATACACCTACGAGCCCGACGAGTCGTTGCTGTTTGCAGCAGGACGTCCTGACGATTATCCCGAACTCGCCAAAGCGTTGGAAGAAGTGGCCAACGCTAGCGAAAGTTTGTAAAGCTCAGCGGGAAGTCAAAGTCGGCGGCGCGCAGGGTTTGCATAACGGCTTGCAAGTCGTCTTTGCTGCTGCTGGTTACCCGGACTTCCTGGCCTTGGATTTGGGTTTTGACTTTGGGGAATTTGTCACGGATCAGGCTGGTGACCTTTTTGGCTTTGTCTTGATCTAGCCCTTGTTTGAACTTGACGTCCTGGCTGGCCTTCAGGTTGCTTTCGACAATCTGTGCTGAAGTGTCCAGCAGTTTTTGACTTTGATTACGCGTAGCCAACTTTTTACGAACGATATCTAAAATGGCGTCTATCTGCCATTCGCCATTGCCGGTAATTTTGAAACCAGTCTTGTCGCTATTCAGCCACTCAATCGCCGCTGGCGTAGCTTTGAAATCGTAGCGGCTGACGATCTCGCGCTGAACTTGATCAAAAACGTTATTGAGCTCCGCCTTGTCGTAATCACTAACAACATCAAATGAAAAATTTGCCATAATCAGTTTCTATGATATCATATGGTTTATGATCAATTTGCGTGCATACATTGATTTTCCGTTTACCGACACTTCCGTGGCGGTTTTCTCTGTGCGCTAAATTAGTTACTAGAATATTGAAAAGACCGCCCACCAAGGCGGTTTTTTATTTACTAGAAGATTTCAAGGAGAAATCACAAATGGAATATCCAAGTTACATACCAGAAGCGTTAAAGGCTGAACATCGACCGCTTGGCCTAGCTATGCAGGTCGAAGAAAGTGCGATTCACGAAGGTAAGCAAGAGATTAAATACCTCCGGGAGCAAGATCCAGTTGATTTAAACGAGATTTATGAGTGGCGCGTTGCAGTTCACGGTCATCGTTTGGCTCGGAAGGATCTGCGCAAACAAATTGCGCCGCTAACGGACGAAATCCAAGATTACATATCTTTCCACCGTCCACATTACTGGACGTTTCCAGGTTAGGAACGAAGACGATGTATAATGGCAAACAGATGATTGACCAGAAATTAGCTGACGAGCTGAAACGGCGCGCCGCAGAGGGTGATGCTACCGTTTTGCGCAGCCCAGAATTCCGGTCGCTATTTGATGCCATCAAAACCTTGCCTGCCGAAGAGCGCGGTGCGTATGGCCAAGCTGTCAACGCACTGCGCCAGGACATCGAAGCCGTTTTGCAGTCCAAGCAAGATGAGGCTGAAGCCTTGCCGCCGATTGATGTAACGGCGCCATTTGATGTAAATCAGGCGGTCGCTGACCGGCCAAAACTTTTGCCGGCCGAACAGGGCAGTATTCACCCGCTGATGAGCGAGATCAAGCAGTTGGCTGACATTTTTTACCGCATGGGTTTCAACATCGAATCTTCGCGCGAATTGGACGACGAATACCACATGTTTGACAGCCTGAACTTTCCGGCTGACCACCCGGCACGTGATGATTACGACACCTTCATGACAACCGAAGGATTGATCGCGCCAGCCCATACCTCAACGATGCAAAACCGGTACTTGAAAAAGCACAAAGCCAACTTAGAAGCCGGTAAGCCGATCGCCGTACTGGTGCCCGACCGAGTCTTCCGCAACGAAGATTTGGATGCCCGGCACGAACACACGTTCTACCAGCACGAAGGCATTTATGTCGACAAAGGCATGAACGTCGGCAACTTGATGGCCGTGCTCAAAACGTTCCTGCAAACCTATTATGGCCAGGAGTTGGACGTCAAAACCCAGCCATTCTATTTCCCATTCACCGAACCAAGCTTTGAATTTGCCATGAGCTGCCCATTCTGCCAAAAGGCCGGTTGCAGCATCTGTTCGCGCACTGGCTGGATTGAACTGCTGGGTTGCGGCATGATTCACCCTAATGTCTTGCGTGAAGCTGGCGTTGACCCCGAAGTCTACACTGGTTTTGCATGGGGCGGCGGCGTCGATCGTTTGGTAATGATGAAGTACGGCATAGACGATGTGCGCCTATTCCACAGCGCCCGCTTAGATTTTTTGAGGCAATTTTAGATGAAAGTTTCATACAACTGGCTCCAGGAATTAGTCGACTCTAACTTGCCACCTATCGACGAATTGGTGGACAAAATCGGCGCCCAACTCGGCGGTGTTGAGGAAGTTATCAATCTCGGTGAACGCTATCAGGGTATTGTTATTGCCAAAGTTGTCGAGTGCAAACCGGTCGAGGGCTCGGATCACTTAAACGTTTGTCGTATTGACGATGGCAAAGTTGTAAAAGACGTTGAACGCGGCGATGACGGGCTCGTGCAAGTCGTTTGTGGCGCACCGAATTGCCGCGAGGGCCTGCTGGTAGCTTGGTTGCCGCCGGGCACCACTGTTCCAGCAAGTTATGACGAAGGCGAATTATTCGTACTGGGCGCACGAGACTTGCGTGGCCACAAAAGCAACGGCATGCTGGCCAGCCCCAAAGAACTGGCGATTGGCGACAGTCACGACGGCATTTTGGAACTGAACGCTGATGACGCCAAACCTGGTGACGATTTTGCCGAAACCTACGAATTTGCTGGCGAATACATAATTGAGATTGAGAATAAGATGTTCACGCATCGTCCAGACTGCTTTGGCATACTTGGCGTGGCCCGCGAAGTGGCTGGCATTTTGGGCAAGCCGTTCCGCTCAGAGGAGTGGTATCTCGAAGAACCATTAGACCTAACCAGTAGGCTTAATGGCAGTTTGCCCCTCAAAGTTACCAACGAATTACCGGAGCTAGTGCCGCGCTTCATGGCGCTTTCGATGGCTAACGTTTCGACCGGCATGCCGAGCTTGCCGTGGATGGCGACCCGGCTGTCGCGGGTGGGTATTCGGCCGATCAATCTGATTGTCGACATTACCAATTACTTCATGGTGCTGACCGGCCAACCAATGCACGCTTACGATTACGACAAAGTCAAAGCGCTCAGTAGTGGTGACGCCGCGCATTTGGTTGTACGTGCGCCGCACGACAAAGAAAAATTGACAGTGCTTGGCGAAAAACAGATCACCTTGCGTTCCGGTGACATCGTCATTGCCAGCGACAAAGCTGCCGTCGGCCTAGGCGGTGTAATGGGCGGTGCCAACAGCAACATCGACGACCAGACTAAAAACATCATTTTAGAGTGTGCGACTTTTGATATGTATGCCATTCGTCGGACGAGCATGGCACACGGTTTGTTCACCGACGCCGTGACGCGCTTCAACAAGGGTCAGTCACCGCTGCAAAACGATCGCGTACTGGCCGTAGCGGCTCGTTCGCTTTGGCATTACACCGATAAGCAAGTTGAATCTGGCTCGCTGGTAGATGACATACACTTGTCCAAGACTGTCCAAGAACGAAGATCACTGCATCCCAAAATTGCCGTTACGCCACAGTTCATAAATGAGCGCCTTGGCTCGGATTTGGGCGGCATTCAAATCCGCAAACTGTTAATGAATGTTGAGTTTGAGCTCCCAGACGTTGGGGACGATGGAAAAGACGCGTCACTTGAAATAACCGCGCCGTTCTGGCGAACCGACATCGAGCTGCGTGAAGACGTGGTGGAAGAAGTTGGCCGGCTGTATGGCTATGATAATTTACCGCTAAAACTACCTACGCGCGACATTGCTCCAGCTGCCCGCAACCAATTGCTCGCTGCCAAAGATGCAATCCGCCAAAAGTTGTCCAAAGCCGGCGCCAACGAAGTGCTGACTTATAGTTTTGTGCACGGCGACTTGCTGACTAAAGTCGGCCAAGACCCGTCCAAAGCCTTCCAACTGTCCAACGCGCTCAGCCCCGACTTGCAATACTACCGCCTCAGCCTAATGCCAAGCCTGCTCGACAAAGTCCACGCCAACATCAAAGCCGTCCACGCCAACGTCAAAGCCACATACGACGAATTCGCCCTGTTTGAAATTGGCAAAGTCCATAGCCTTGACCACCAAGACGATGACGGTTTGCCAGCCGAGCACGAACACACTAGCCTGGTTGTCACGGCTGCCGACAAACTCAAAAAGCCCGGCGCAGCCTATTATCAAGCTCGCTATTTACTGGACTATTTGACTGGCTCAACCGAGTTAGAATTCAAGCCCATTGCCAAAGATTTGCAAGGTTTTCCGGTGGTGCAGCCATATGATCTTGATCGTTCGGCTGTCGTGTATGTCAAAGGTGGCGATTTTCTGGGCATCATCGGCGAATTCAAAGCCAGTGTTTTACGCAACCTCAAATTGCCAAAATTCACCGCCGGATTTGATCTGGACACCACCGTGCTAGCAAAATTGTTGACTAATCAAGAGTCATACCAGCCTCTCTCACGTTTCCCGAGCGTCAGTCATGACATCACGTTTAAAGTTGCCGGCAATTTGCCATTTGCTGAACTTTTCGACTTCGTCTCGGATGAAGTAGCAAAAAAGGTTCCGCAAAATAGCCATTTTGATCTGCAACCCGTGGATCGCTATCAAGCCGAAGGCGACACGCAATTAAATATCAGCTTACGGCTGGCTATGACTAGTTACGAGCGGACGCTAACCGATAAAGAACTCAGTGAATTGATCCATGACGTTGCAACTGCCGCTAGAGCCAAACTCGGCGCTGAGCGCGTTTAAGCGGTCGAGCCATTGACTAACAGGAGTATTTATGGTATTTTTAGCTAATGTCCGAGACAGATTTTGGCTTGCCAAAACGAACGTCCTCGCCGCTCTTTGATCCGGAGTCTGGCCATAGTTTAATTGTGGCGCTTGATGATAGCGCCATCTCTGGCCCCGAAGGTCAGTTGCGCGATATGGGCGCAGCAATCAGTTTGGCGCGTAGCGCAGGCGCCAATGCTGTGCTGGGTTTTGCCGGTATGTTTCGTCATTTCAAAGGTGAGATTGGAGATACAGCCGGCATCCTAAACCTCACACTTAGCACAGAGGGACCAAATCACCTTCGGAAGGTATTGGTCGGACGAGTCGGCCAAGCCTATGATCTTGGCGTCAAAACAGTTTCCGTTCATGTCAATATGACATCACCGTTCGAACCCGAAATGCTAGGGATTTTAGGGCAAGTCGTGACCGAAGCCGGTGACGACCTGGATGTCCTGGCACATGTCTACCCTCGCGCTATTACTCCGACCGGTGTGGAAACACACTACGATGATCTTAAAAAACGGCATCCTGAAAAATACGCGAAAATGGTGCGCCATGGCGCTCGCGTAGCTGCCGATCTTGGTGCCGATATTATCAAAGTTCCCTACACGGGTAGCCCCGAAACATTTGCAACAGTTGTAGAGAGTGGCTATGGGCTACCGATTATTGTAGCCGGCGGACCCAAAACACGACGTAGTGAATTGCTGGACAGTGTTAGTGGCGCAATGCAGGCCGGCGCCCGCGGTGCAGCAATTGGCCGCAATTTCTTTCAGCGAGGTCCGGAGCAGGGTGGTAAGCTGCTAAAGCGGCTCGATCACATTATTCATGACAGCGTGATCTGAAGCCAGCTCTAATAGCGTTGCCGTTTTGACAAACAGCCCGTTTTCGGGGTAGAATCGAATATGGAAATCAACGATACGCCAACTCTGACTTTCGATGATGTACTCTTAAAACCCGGTTATGCCGGCTTCCAACGTTCTGAGATCAATCTCACCACGCAACTAACCAAAAACATTACACTCAAAGCGCCGCTGGTTTCGTCGCCAATGGACACTGTTACGGAATCACGGCTGGCGATCGCGCTGGCAGAATTTGGTGGCATCGGCATCATTCACCGTAATTTGACAATTGAAGACCAAGCGGCCGAGGTGGCAAAGGTCAAAAAAGCTGGCCACATAGTTGGCGCGGCAGTTGGATCCAGCCCGGGTTATGAAGAAAGGGTTGAAGCACTGGTCAAAGCTGGTGTTGACGTTATTGTGGTTGATTCAGCTCACGGCCACTCCAAATACGTTATCGACGCACTGTCCTTCATCAAAAAGAGCTTCAAAGTTGACGTCATCGCTGGCAGTGTGGCCACAGCCGAAGGCGCCCAGGCGCTGATTGACGCCGGTGCCGATGGCCTGCGTGTTGGTATGGGCCCTGGGGCCATCTGTACAACTCGTATTGTGTCGGGCATGGGTGTGCCGCAGCTGACTGCAATTCTTGAAACTGTTTCTGTCGCCAAGCAGCACGGCGTACCAGTCATCGCCGATGGTGGCATCAACTATTCCGGTGACATCACCAAAGCCCTGGCGGCGGGCGCCAGCAGCGTTATGATGGGCCGTTTGTTCGCAGCCACCGAAGAATCGCCCGGCGACGTCATCATCTTCAAGCACGACCAAGTGCCAGCCCGTTTCCGCAGCATCGTCAATGGCGAACATGACTATAAGTTCAAAAACTACCGCGGGATGGGTAGTTTGGGTGCCATGCAGCGTGGCAAGCAAATCAGCAGTGAAGACGAATTCCACGGCAAAAGTTATGACGACAAAAGCGTATTGGTAGCCGAAGGTGTTGAAGGTTTGGTGCCATGCACCGGCAAGCTCGACTTAGTCGCCGCGACGATGATAGAAGGCGTCAAATCAGGTTTTTGGTACGTGGGCGCCAAGACAATTCCAGAACTTTGGGAAACGGCTGTGCTGCGCCGCATTACCAATGCGTCCCTGACCGAAAGCCATCCTCACGATTTGTTCATCACCGACCCAGGTAACGGCTACAGCACCAAGTAGTGTAAAAATTAACCTCGACAAATTAGCTTTCAGGGGTAAAATAGCTTCTTA
>DASZPJ010000010.1:0-29511 GCA_035550295.1 Saccharimonadales bacterium (SeqCode) | reverse complement strand
AATTCTGATTGGCATTTTTGAGGCATTGAATTCCTCAACAAACTTAGGTCTTGCCAGATCCACTACTGGCACACCCGCTCTCATCAAACTTTGCTCAAGGTCTTCTTCGACGGCTCCAAATACTGGACCAAGATCATGTTCAACAATATGCGCCACTGATGCAGTAAATAGCGGCCACTTCATTGTGCGTTGAATCTTAGCATCCTCATGCCGAGCGATTAACCTTGATACTTCTGTGCTGAGAAATGGCGCCGGACCTTCGGGGAAGGCTTCGGGATAGTGGTCTTCAATAGGCAATGCTTGAGGATATTCACGCGATTTAATAATTAAGCGCATCGCACCTACTACACGGGGGCTTTCGATAGCATTCTCAATTAAAGCAAAGTGTACAGAACGCGCATCATCTGCATCGGTTTCCGTTCCGTCTTCATTCAAATCTTCGATGGGCATGTATTTTTTTTGCAAAGCATATACATTACCACGCAAAAGCTTGTAGCCAGCAAGCTCATTTTCATAACCTGGAACTACCTGATCTCCCACAGCCACTATACCTACGGCCAAATGTGAGGTTTCATGACCAATAAAAAGTCCCGATTCAACTTGGGGTATAACTTCGTGGTTTGCGATCTGACTTAAAGGCATATTGCTCCTGTTCTGATATGAAAACAGCGTCCGCAAACCCCGGTAGGGTCTGTGGACGCTGTTTAATCTACTAAAGAACTGCTTGGCAGTATACTATAACTCCCATATAATGTCAATGTAATAATGCTTACAGTTTAAATAAAAACTGCTTACAACAGATGACAGCTGCAAAAATTTTAGTCGTTGAAGACGAGCACTCGATTGCCGATATTTATCAATTCAAGCTCAGCAACCACGGTTACGAAGTCCAGTGCGCCTTTAACGGCCTAGAGGGTTTGGAACAGGCAGAAAGCTTTCAGCCGGACCTGATCCTGCTGGACTTGCGTATGCCACATATGAGCGGCGATGAAATGCTGCAAAAGCTACGGGAAACAGATTGGGGCAGCAGCATTAGGGTCATTATTTTAACCAACATCAGTCGCGAAGAAGCACCCTCAAGTCTCCGCCTGCTGCACGTCGACCGCTACATCGTCAAGGCACACCACACGCCAGCCCAAGTCCTGCAAATAGTCCAAGAAGTTCTGGGCACTCCCGAAGCTGCAACAGCCAAGTAGATTGTATTATGGCAGGCTCGAGCGTAGCATAAGAAGTAATATGGCTCTGCGCATAGCGATCATCGAAGATGAAACCAGCATCGCCCAGATGTATGAGTTCAAATTCAAGCAGGCCGGCTATGACGTCCAGTACGCCACAACTGGCGATGATGCCGTAAAGCTTATCGCCGAAATGCGACCCAATTTGATCTTGCTGGACCTGATGCTGCCAGGAATGACCGGCGAACAAATCCTGCAAAAAGTCCGCGCCGAAGACTGGGGCAAAGACATCAAAGTGATCGTTCTGACCAATACCAGCGCCGAAGCCGCTCCGGACGAGCTGAACACGCTTGGCATCAGCCGCTACGTCATCAAAGCCCAAAATACCCCCGCCCAACTACTCCAAACCGTCGAAGAAGTCCTAAATAGCGGCGAAAGCTACGACTGATTGTCAAAACTCGGGGCGTAGCTTAACATAAGCGTATGAGCGCGACGAAAATTGCTATTGTTGAAGATGACCAAGCCATCTCACAGATGTATCGCTTCAAATTCGAGGGCGAGGGTTTTGACGTGCAAACTGCCGAAAATGGCAAAGTCGGGTTGGAACTGGCCGAAAGCATGAAGCCAGATATTATTTTGCTGGACCTAATGATGCCAGAGATGACCGGCGACCAAATGCTGGAAAAATTGCGCGCCACCGCTTGGGGCAAAGACATAAAAGTCATCATCCTGACCAATATGGGCGAACAGGAAATCCCGCCTAAAGTTAAAGAATTAGGTGTACAAGGCGTAATCCTGAAGGCCGACATGACGCCGCGCCAAGTCGCCGAAATGGTCAAAAAGCAATTGGCTGCCTAGGCGAGCCTTGCCAAAATAACGCTTATAGTTTAGAATTTATCGCTATGACACATCGTCAAATCAATTTTTCTAGTAAGAAGAAGCTCACGCCCTAGTTGGTCTGAGCAGTTTTGACGTACAAAGAGCTCCGACCGCGGGGCTCTTTTCTTTTCCAGAGGAAGAGTTCATATAGGGCAGCAGGAATCTAAACGAACTTTAATTTTGGAGAATACTATGAACGAATTAGCAGTAGTTAAATTTGGCGGCAGTTCGGCGGCCGATCCAGAACGCATCGCCAATATAGTGACGGCAGATCCCCGGCTCAACCGTGTGATCATGCTGTCGGCAATCGGCAGAGACATAAATGATCCGACCAGCCAAAAAGAAACTGACCGATTGATAGCCTACGAGGCAGCCGCAAGAAGCGGCAACCAATCGGCAATGCGCGAGATTGAGGAATCGTTCATCGAACGCTACCGTGGCGCTTACCACATGCTCGGCACAGAAGCCTTGAGCGATCTTGTAGACCGCACGGCAAATATGTTCCGAGACGCCAGGCCAGAAGATGGCTACAGATGGATTGGTGAAGCGGCCAGCGGAGCGTTCTTTTCGCGACTAATTGGCGCCCAATACATCGGTTCTAGATTGGTGTTTGACGATAGAAACGGTGAGATTGATTTCAAATCCAGCCTATACGGAATGCAGTACGCCATCAGGCAGGCTTTCGGCTCTACCGGAGATCAAGTGGTTATGGACCCGTACTACGGACACGACTATTCAAGCGGCTTCAAACGGACAACTGGTCGGGGCGGCTCTGATATTGGCGGAGTATTGGGAGCCGCTTCATTACGGGAATCCAACCCATTTGAGACTTGGGTTCACATAAATTACAGCGATCAGGATGGTCTGCTGAGGACTGATCCCAGGATAGTTACAGATCCAGAGTCGATTCCCCACGTAACCTTCGAAGAAGGCCGCGAACTATCGCACGGCATCTTCGAGCGCAACGGCGCCTTCCACGGCAATGCTTTCGCTATCGCCGAACGTTACAATGTGCCGGTCTATATACGAAACACCTTCCGACCATCAGAACCTGGCACGCGGGTTACGCAGAACCGGGTCAGCAATCCTAACCGACCAGTGGTTGGTATATCCGGTAGAGCCGGCCTGAACGCCATCGACATACATGATACGAATATGGACGATACTCTAGGCTACATTGCCAGAGTCAGTAAAGTAGCCAGCGACCATGGTCTGTCTATCGGCGAAATGCCTGCCAGCCGAGACCGGATGAGAATTGTCCTTAATGGCGGCGAATCTGAAACTTCGCAGGCAGTTTCGGATTTAGCTGGTGCGTTGGAGCGACTGCTCGGTCAAACTGCTAGTATCGGCGTTACGGCCGGTGAAACTCATGTGCACGTCGTAGGTCAGGACCTAATACAAGGACGGCCGAATAGCGTGCGGGCCAACGTTATGGCCAGAATGTTCTCGGCGCTTCAAGCGGCCAAGCTGGAACCAGGCGAAATTAGTAGCCTTGGCAGCAGCCCGAGTGTCAGGGTGACGTTCGCCGGTGATCAACTCGATCCGGCAATACAGTCCCTGTACAACGAGTTCATTGGTTAGACATTAGTGCCTGTGGTTGAGATAATGCAGGCATGAAAATCGCGATCCTTGGCTACGGTGTCGAAGGCCAGGCGGCTTACGAGTACTGGCGTGATGGCAATGAACTGACGATTTGCGATCAAAATCCGGATTTGGAAGTACCAGCTGGTGCCGGCAGCCAGCTGGGTCCGGGCTATCTGCAAAACCTGGACCAGTTCGACTTGATTGTCCGCTCACCGAACCTGCACTACAGCGATATCGTGAATGCTAACGGCGATGTGGTCCTGGACAAAATCACCACCAACACCAACGAGTTCCTGAAAGTTTGCCCAACCAAAAATGTAATTGGCGTCACCGGGACCAAAGGCAAAGGCACGACCAGTACGCTGATCGCCAAAATGCTGGAAGCCGGGGGCAAGCGTGTCCATTTAGGCGGTAACATCGGCGTTGCGCCACTGGAAATGCTAGAAAACGACATTCAGCCGGAAGATTGGGTAGTGCTGGAGTTGTCGAGTTTCCAATTGATTGACCTAAAACAATCGCCGCACATCGCCGTTTGTTTGATGGTAGTGCCGGAACACCTCGACTGGCATCCTGACATCAAGGAATATACCGAAGCCAAATCACAGTTATTTGCCCATCAAAATATGGACGATATCGCGATTTACTTTGGCGAAAATGAGCAGTCACGTTTGATTGCGGAGGCTGGCCAGGGCCAAAAAGTACCCTACTTTGCCGAGCCCGGCGCGGTCGTCAAAGACGGCTCAATCCAAATCGAGGACCAAGTAGTTTGCCAAATTAACGAGCTAAAGTTGCTGGGCAAGCACAACTGGCAAAACGTTTGCGCCGCCGTAACGGCCGTTTGGCAAGCCGGCGTAAGAGATGTCCCTGCCCTGCACTCCGTCCTATCGAACTTCAAAGGTTTGGAGCACCGGTTGGAACTGGTTCGAGAGCTTAAGGGAGTCAGTTATTACGATGATAGCTTTGGCACGACGCCAGAAACGGCCATCGTGGCCATCGAAGCACTAGCGGCACCAAAAGTCGTTATTCTGGGCGGTGGCAGCAAAGGCGCTGATTTTACCGAATTGGCCCAAACCGTCAAAGACAGCAACGTGCATCATATTGTTTTGATTGGCAATCCAGATAATCCAGACCATCCCAGCGACTCACCAAAAATCTTGGCCGCACTGCAAGCAGTCGGTTTTGACGCCATCACTAACTTGATTAAACCCGGCGGCCCGACCATGACCGAAATTGTGGCTGCTGCCCAGGCTGCCGCCCAACCCGGCGACGCCGTATTGCTGTCGGCCGCCTGCACCAGTTTTGACATTTTTAAAAACTACAAAGACCGTGGCGAACAATTCAGCGCAGCGGTTCGAGCACTCGCTTAAGTTGTTTGATTAGCGCCGGTTCGGGCTGGATGACTTCTGCCCGGTGTTTGGCTAACTGCTTGATTTCATCTTCGATCCAATGGTAGTGCGTACAGGCCAAAACGATGACGTCGGCGCCATTACTCAGTACTTGGTTGATCCTGTCGGCGATTTGGTCATGTTCGATTTGGTTGTCTTCGACCATTTTGGCCCAGTCGCTGCAGTCCGGTTCCAGCACAGTGATGCTGCTGGCAAATTCATTTTTGAGTTCCCTGTAACGTTGGCTGGCCAATGTCGCCGGCGTGGCGCAAACGGCAATCACACCGCTTTTTGTAGCGGCCGCGGCTGGCTTGACCATTGGTTCGACGGCAACTAGCGGCACAGAAAAACGTTCGCGCAAATCTTTGATAATCGTCGTGGTGACGGTGTTGCAGGCGACCACGATGACCTGGCAGCCGGCGGCGACCATTTCATCAAAAATTGGCACCACAAAGCCCAATAATTCGGCTGGTTGGCGACTGCCGTAAGGTACGTGTTCACGGTCTTCACGCAGTATAATTTCGTCGTCCGGCAGTGCGGCCTGGATGGCGTTGGCAACCGATTGGCCACCCACACCCGAGTCAAAAACGCCAATTTTCATGCAGTCTCCCCTATCATCCCCGATTGAGTCGGGGATCCAGACAATGTTTTTTGTTTTTCTGGATTCCCGATCAGGTCGGGAACGACAAGTTGATTCATACTTTTTGCGTGGATTTTTGTTTGGCTTCGGCCACAGCCGTGGCAGCGCGGATAACGTTGTCGAACAAAGCGCAGACGGTTAGCGGGCCGACGCCGCCTTTGGTGGGTGTAATTGTCAGGTCATCACGTTCATAAAGTTCCGGTGCGGCGTCGCCGACGGTCTTGCCGCCTTCGCTGGCCACGCCGGCATCAACCACTACGGCACCTTGTTTGACCATGTCGGATTTTATCAAACCGGCTACGCCGGTAGCGCTAACTATTACGTCGGCTTTATAGACTTCGCCGGGCACATCGGGCGTGTTTTTGTCGACAATCCGCGGTGTTATACCGGAGCTGATCATCAATTTTTCCAGCGGCGCGCCGACCAGTTTGCCGTAGCCAACCAGCACCACGTCCTTGCCTTTAAGCTCAATATTATACCCCGTTAGCAGCCACATGATTGCCATGGCCGTAGCCGGGTCATAGGCCGGGTTTTTGCCTAGTCCGTCGACGTCTTTATGATCTGGCACGAGGTCCAAAATCTCTTCGGCTTCGCTCATGTCGGCCAACGGCAGCTGCACAATTATGGCGTGGACCGTGTCGTCACTGGCCAAATCTTTGAGCAAATCGCGAACCTTGGCTTGCTCGACCCGATGAATGTCCACGTCAATCAAAATATCGGCGCCGTAGCGCTGTTTCATCCGCACGTAAGTATCGATCACCTGGTTGTCCAGGTCGGTCATAACGATAGCCAGTTTAGGAAAAACTTGGTGCGCCTGGCGCAAAGCACGCACCTGGTGGGCCTGTCGTTCCTTGATGAAACCGGCCAAGTCCGAACCGTTCAATAACTTCATTATGGTTATTGTAGCAAACCAGGATTGACACGGCTAAATGATTGATAATACCTGGAGAGCCCTCGTGTCCGCTACCACAACTAGAAAGTCTGTATCGATTTTATAGTAGCCTGTAAATCATTCAGGTCTTGGGCGCTAATGTATTTCGACTGATTTTGCTTAAAGTCGGCTAGGTCTTGCAGGCCCCTAGCTGGTTGATCTTTGCCAAAATTAGTAGCAGTTTGTGACCACAAGAAATCTATCTTTTGTAAGCCCTGCGGATTACCACTAACTAGTTGTGCGCCGTATACCGATAGACCGTTGCAGTAGTCTTGGCTATTCACTACTGTGCTGGCCTCAAAATCCATGATCATGGTTGTTTGGTGATTCCCAATAAGAACCTTTTTGTATGTTGTGTACTGATTGGGCACTGAGGTTTTGCTTTGCTTCCAGTCGCCTGCTTTTAGTGTTGTAGGAAAGAGATTTAGCAATACGAGACTAGTAAAACAGCCGCTGTAGTCTTCCATATAGTTATCATCACCGTTAGCAACCGGCAATATAAATAGTGGCGCCGCACTAAACGTGTAGTCATACTGCGTAGTTTGGTTGTTGGGGTTTGGTACCTGGCGGTCTGGGTCTCCTACTTTATGTTTGAGAACCATTCCCCAGCGCGAAGGATACGAGAACGACAGGCCAACGCTAGTGTCTTTGTATTGTTTGTAATTTGTAAGTGCATGAGCAGTAGGGGCTGGCTTGGCTGCATTGTCTAAGGATTCCCGGGAATGTATTCGCCAAGCAATCGCTCCGAATAATACAATGACGATAAAAATAACCAAGGCCTCAACCGCGCCAAAACCTTTTTGGTTTTTTTTCATAAACTGAAGTATATATAAAAAACAGGCCCCGATCTATGAGGTTTATGCTTGGGGCTCAGCATATATTCTCGCTAATCGCTCGAATATCGAACCGCACTTTGTGCATTTGACGCTTCAGACCGACCAATGAAAACACCCCAGACAAGCTGAGGCGTTTTCATTGGAGGGCCATCAGGGACTCGAACCCTGGACACGCAGATTAAGAGTCTGCTGCTCTAACCAGCTGAGCTAATGGCCCGTCAGCAATGATTAATACAAGTCTAGACTTTAGCAAACTACCCCTGTTTTTGCAAGCAGATATGTCCCCCAGCAGCGGCTGCTACCGACTAGGTGGTAAATTATCTTACTGTCGCGAGAGCCCCGATCCATCAGACTTATTTTATGGTGGAGGAAATATGGCAATCGAAACAACCGTGGTTAGAACCGGCCGACATACCGCACACACGCTGCAGGCTGCCCGTAAGGCCGGCCTTGATGTCATTTCCAACGAGATAAAACCAACAACCGAACAAGAGGAGACCGATATAGCATGAGACCATTACCACTTAAATCTTCGCAAATTTTGCGAACCTGAATTTAAATCCGTTTTGTTCCTGCCAATCGCCGGGCTGGATTTCTTTGAATTCGTCGCCAAATTTAGGAAAAAAGCGATCACAGCCAAACTCGGCGTCAATGTAAGTAAGGTATAGCTCGTCGGCTTTGCCGAGATCGATCACTTCTTGGTAGACTTTTGCGCCGCCAATTATCCATAAATCATCCTTGAAACTCTCCAGGAAGGCACTTAAATCATGCACTAATTCCACGCCGGCGATTGGTTCGTTGTGGCTGGTAAGCAGATAGTTGGTGCGCTCCGGCAACGGCCCTTTGAACGTTTCAAACGTACTGCGACCCACAAGAATATTTCCGCCGTTAGACTTAGTCATTTGGGCAAAGTAAGCTTCGTCGTCTGGCAGTTTCCACGGCTGGCCACCATTCTTGCCAATTCCCATCTGGCGGTCAACCGCGGCGATCAAGCGAATCATGCTAGTAGTTTACTCTTCCTTAGTTGGCTGAGTAAGTAGAATGAGCCGGTGACTACGCCAACGTCCTGGGTGCGGTCCAGCAATTCTCGTAGTGCTTCTTCGGAATTACTTATGACGCGGACACCTGCAGCACCGGCCTGTTTCAAAGCTTCGGCAAGCACTTCAGGTTCCAATGACTTTGTCGGGGCATCTTGGGAAACTTCAAAAGTCGTGACGATGATCGAACTGGCAAAGCCAGCCAGCAATCCGGCAAGCTCTTCGTATTCCTTGCCTTGTTTGAGGGCGATCAGGACCGGCGGTTTGGCATCAGGATATAGTTTATGAAAGCTGTCTACAAACATCGCCATTTTTTGGTAGTTGTGGGCGCCGTCCATCACTATTTGTTTGTTGCCAACCTTTTTAATATCCATGCGGCCCGGAACTTGTAAGTCTTGCGTCTGCAATAACTCTTCGCTTGTTAAGTTTCTTAAAGAATCGCGTTCCGCCAGGTAATCATAGGTTCGTTTGGCCAGCGACCAGTTGCGCTGCTGGTAATCCGGCAGGCCGGCGCGAAAATGGTTTTGCTGGATTACGCTTTCTTCCACAATATTTAAAGTTGCGTCGTGCTTTGACGTCCAATCTTCAAAAACTTGTAGCACTGCCTGGTCTTTAGGCCGGTAGCAAAATACTTGGTTTCCCGGATGGGCGATGCCGATTTTTTGGGCGGCGATTTCTGGCAGCGTGTTGCCCAGCAAATGCATGTGATCAAAGCCAATGTCGGTGATGACGCAAACTTTGTCGCGCCGCTGGATGATGTTGGTGGCGTCGTGCAGGCCGCCGACACCGGTTTCAATAACGGCGTAGTCGATGTTTTTGCCGGCGAGAACCCAAATGGCAAAAGCGTACATTAACTCAAAGTATGACGGTTGAACCGGTTGGTCGTTGACGATGTCCAGGAATTCACCCAGCTTTTGGCAAAACTCTTGCTCGCTGATTGGCTGGCCATTAATTTGGATGCGTTCGGTGATGCTGTCAACATGCGGCGAAACCGTCAGGCCGACTTGCTGGCCGCTGGCCGCCAACAAAGCCGCAACGTAATAGACCGTTGAGGTTTTGCCACTGGTGCCGGCAACATGGACAATTTTGATCTGTTCTTGCGGATTCCCCAGATGCTCCATCAATGGAATGATGCGGTCCAGCGTGGTGTCATTCGGCGCCTGCAATCCATAACTGGGCGCGTAGGATCGCAAAATTTTTTCGGCTTCGGCAATTGAATCAATCTTCATCTGTTAGAATAGTATACGACACTTGTCGATTAAGCACCCGTAGCTCAGCGGATTAGAGTACTTGGCTTCGAACCAAGGGGTCGCAGGTTCGAATCCTGCCGGGTGTACCAAGTAAAGGAGATCAGCTTGCTGGCCTTTTTTACTTGGTAACATACTGCAAGTATGCGGAAGCTGCGAAGCAGGTACGGCGCAGCAAAGCCACGCGCAAAAGTTTACTTCGAGCATGGCTGAAGCGGAGAAGGCTTTAGCCGCTATCCTGCCGCACTTGCAAGCGCACCGTATCCTGCCCTCAGAAACAGATTGCTTATGCTTGTGTTTTGGTCTAGCTTGGAATTAAATTAGGCTATGCCAAGTGAAGGTTTTGAAGAATTTGTCGCCGATCAGGAACTCGAAAAGGCTGTATTAGCCAGTATTGACGACAAGCTAGGAAAAGTAGCCCTGACCGGTAACGACCTAGTCTTGCTCACAATCAATACCGTGGCCGGCCCTGAAGGCGCCGCTGATGTAGTTAGCCTTGAGCGCTATCTAAGGCTCTTAACCCTCCACCAATTTGCTGGCGAAACTGGCCTTGGTAGTGATAGAACTCCATTTATGCTTGACTACCATAAGATGGAACAAAGCCGGTGGGCACTGCGTGATGAAGGCAGCATCAAAATTACTACCGGTGGATGCATTATTACGGAAGTTGGTGAAAAAAGACTAAGGGAACTTTTTGCCGAGAGCGACCAGCTGGTCGCCAACGAAGCCAGTCGCCAGGCTTAGTTTCAGTTTTGTTACACTATTTGTCAGTAAGCGCGCGTAGCTCAACTGGATAGAGCGTTGGTTTCCGGTACCAAAGGTCGGGGGTTCGAATCCCTTCGCGCGTACCATTTGTATTTTCTAAGTATGGTGGGCTTCGCCGAGTAACATTAGTTGCTTTTTGAGCTGCGGCGTCTCGACTTTACTAATATCGATATTCTCTTTTACCGCCACCATAGCACCCTGCAAAATCTTCTGAACCAGTTTAATGTCAGATCGCTTTAGGAAGCCAACCGTCTGGGTGTTGTTAATAAAATTGTCGGACGTAATCGTAACCGAACCGAAGAACGGGCCCATGTCGGCCTGGATGTTCTTGATGGTTTCAATCGGCACGCTGACTTCCTGCGCTACCTTAAAAAAGTTTCGGTAAGTGATGGCCAGTTTGTGCCGGTCGATTATCAGTGTATCCGGGAAAAGCGTTAACGGAAAAATCGTTTCCACCTTGGCCAGCAAGCCCTGTGATTCTTTAGCAACAGTTTTTAGCTTGTCGTACTCGTTAGCTTTGGCCTCAGCTTTCCTTTCAGCCTTAGTCTTTGTTGGCTTGCTGGTATCGGCCGCGGCAATAGTATTAGCTTCAAGTGTGACCGGCTGCGTGACAGGTGGCTGCTGCAAAGTGGGAACGGCCGGCGGCTGGCGATGGCCGTGGCGTAAGCGATCGCTGTAAGCTTTGAACCAGTCCGTTACATGGACCCACTGCACGGCGTACCAGCCGATTGCCTTAGTTTCGCGGGGGTTGATCTGGGATGTAACTTGTTTCATGCTATTTATCCTAGCCGAAGATGGCATTTACCGAAGTTAGTTATCTTACGCTAGCGACGTGCTATGATAAATGCATTAACAATTAATTTCCTGTGGGTGGCGTGAAATTCGCCAATCGGACGTAAAGCCGTCGATTGAGATTCTTAAATCTTGGATGATCATGTGCAAATCATGAGCCGACCGTACAGTCGGGAGTTGGGCAACCAACAACTGCGCTAGGAACGCAGTAGAAAAGGAATAGTCATGAAGAAATTTGGTCAACTTGGCGCTATTGCTGTAGTTGTAGCGGCCTTACTATGGAGCGTTGACGGGCTGCTGCGTATTCACTTGCAAGAAAGTTTGCGGGCACCGGTTATCGTGTTCTGGGAACACTTATTCGGGGCGATTTTGCTGCTGCCAATTGCCCTGGCTAGCGCAAAATCGTTCAAACAATTAACACGTAAACAGTGGTTTTCTATAACTGGAGTGGCTTTCCTTTCCGGTGCAATCGGGACGATTTTGTACACGGCAGCCCTGGGCCGGACAATGTTTATTCCCTTTTCGGTCGTTGTGCTTTTGCAACAGCTAAATCCAATCTTTGCGATCAGCGCTTCAGCCGTTTTGTTGCGCGAGCCGCTGACCAAGCGTTTTGCTCTACTCAGTTTAGTAGCCATTGCTGCGGCCTACTTTTTGTGGTTGCCTGGCGGGCACGTTAATCTTTCGACCGGCAACGGAACACTGATGGGCGGATTGATGGCTATCGGTGCGGCGGCGGCTTGGGGAACTTCTACGGCTTTTTCCAAATACGCGTTAAAAGGCACTTCGACACTGCATATTACTTCGCTACGTTTTGCAATTACTCCGTTTTTTGCCCTGTTGTTTGTGTTCTTCACGGGCGATAAACATTTACCGATGTTAACCGGCGACCAGTTCAAATATTTACTGGCTATCACCTTTTCTACCGGTATGGTTGCGTTGTTGATTTACTATTGGGGGCTCAAACGTGTGTTGGCTTCGCGGTCGGCAATTTTGGAACTGGCCTGGCCAGCTTCAGCCGTGCTGATCGGTTGGATCTGGCAACACCAGGGCTTGTCGTGGAGCCAAGCAATTGCTTCTATTGTCATGGTTGCTGCAATCTACTACGTTGCACAGGAAGACAAAGATACGGAGACGGCTCTGGCCGGCAAAACTAAAAAAAGTAAGCCATCACGCAAAGCGGTTGCCAAGGCTACGGCTTAGCTCTTCTTGGTATGCTGGCGGCTAAGCTTGCCGGCTGGCACGACAGGCTCGGCGGTGTGCAACGCCAGGACGTGCAGGCTTTCTAGAACTTTTTCGATTGTCATTTTTGTACCTCGATGTCTGTGTTTTAAATACTTAAGCTTACCATAACCCTAGCAGGTCATAAGGACTGTAAGATTTTTTACAATAAACGACGTTTGGCTGACAATGGGAGGTTTAATCTATTGTTGACTGTTCATCAGCGGGCGGCAGTTCTTTTGGCCCACGCATGTATTTGGCATGCAGCAGGGCTGTTTGCAGGGCTTTGGAAACACGGGCTGCTTGATCGTAACTCATGCCCAGTCGGGCGACTGAATTCGAGTCCGAACCGTTATTCTGCGTGAAGTTCAGGGTAACACCGGCCTGGTTACAGTTGATGTCCAGCCCATCGGTGTATATTGTGCGAGTGTCGATGGCCAGAAGCATAACGACCTGTTTTTGGATGTTGCCGTCTTCACCAATTTGGGTCTTTTCGGTTAATGGAGCATCATATCCGGCTAATTCCCATAGCTGGGTGGCTTCACCGTCTCGCATATTGAAGTGGTTGATCAGTAACAGCAAGATATCTTCTGACGGGCATTCTAGGCCGGCTTCTATTCTCTCTAGTTCGGCATCGTCAATCTCGACAGAACCGGAGACTTCGGGAATGGTCTGGTGCAACTGTTCACGCAAGTATTTTAGATGCGTACCGAGTTCCTCGTAAGGCTGTTTGGTTGGGTCACTCATCACTTCCATATTACTGCGCGAGTACAAGGCCTGCAAGCACAAGCAATAGCCGAACCATCAGTTATAATTGGGGAATGAACCTGCAAAGCAACGTCAGTTTGGCCGATTACTCGACTATGCATCTGGGTGGCCCGGCTGCCCATTTGGCGGTTGTCGAAAACCGGATGGATCTGTTGGAAGCACTTAGCTGGGCGCAAGCCCAAAAACTGCCGGTAATTATGGTCGGCGGTGGCAGCAATGTTTTTTGGCGCGACGAAGGTTTTGCGGGACTAGTGATCGTCAACAAAATTGAGCGTTATGAAACTTTCAATGAGGATGACGAAAATATCTACATCACAGCTGGCTCCGGCGAAAATTGGGACACAGTAGTCGAGCGCACAGTCCAAGCTGGCCTGACTGGTATAGAAGCCTTGAGTTTGATTCCAGGCAGCACCGGTGCCACGCCAGTCCAAAACGTCGGTGCCTATGGCCAGGAGATTTCGCAAACCCTGACAACGGTGGAAGCATTCGACACCAAACTCGGCGACTTCGTGAACATTCCTGGCAATGAATGTGGTTTTGGCTATCGAATGAGCCGTTTCAAAACCATCGACCGTGGCCGGTTCTACATCACCGCAATTACCCTGCACTTGCGGCGTGGCAACCCGATGCCGCCATTCTATGGCGCGTTGCAAACTTACTTGGACGCCCAAAAAATAACCGAAGACCAAATCACCCCAAAAGTTATCCGTGACGCCGTAATGTCAATCCGCACATATAAATTGCCCGACCCAGCTCATGTTCATAATAATGGTTCTTTTTTTGCCAACCCCATCGTAACCACCGAGCAATACAAGTACCTTGCCGACAATTTTAGTCCGGTGCCACATTGGGAAGTCGGCACAGGTTCGGTCAAATTATCTGCCGCTTGGTTGGTAGAACAAGCCGGCTTTAAGGATTTTCATGACCAAGAAACAGGTATGGCTACTTGGCCGCGCCAGCCACTGGTATTAGTCAACGAAAACGCCAAAAGCACTGCCGACTTACTAAAGTTTCGGCAAAAAATAATTGATGCCGTCCGCGAAAATTTCAGCATCGAACTGCAGCAAGAACCCGAACTGTTGCCCTAAATTATTGGTAAGAAACGTACCACGGCCGTGGCGTGAGACTCATCGTGCCAGCTGGTGACAACGTCGCCGGGTCTTCCCGGT
Organism: Saccharimonadales bacterium (SeqCode); assembly: GCA_035550295.1. GTDB lineage: Bacteria > Patescibacteriota > Saccharimonadia > Saccharimonadales > UBA4665 > DASZPJ01. The sequence goes on along the minus strand of DASZPJ010000010.1, from coordinate 15,085 downwards.
AGAAATTTTTCCAGCCAAAACGCACGCCAGCGGGCGGGTTCTCCAAAATATTGTGCCAGGTATCGAGTTTGGTGCTTTGTGCGCCGCTGCCGTCCATTTGGATTACGAAAACTAGGTTGGAATGCGCTGTATCAAGTTTTTCACGGTGCTGGATCATATCGATGCGGAACTGGTGCAGCACAACCAGTTTTTGCGGCAATTTACTTTGCTGGGTTAATTGTGATAGCCAGGCGGTGGTTTGATTAACTTCATCAATTCCAACTGAACCAATCTGCTCTAGCGGCACTTGGGTGGAAGTCAGCCGCCACTCCGGGTCGAGCGCCAGCCCCACGTTCGGCTGTTTCAAGAGTGAGGCGTAATCTTTGGCTTCTTTCAAAAAACTGCTGCGACCGGTTTGCAAATCCAGCACAACGTAGACGCCGTTTTGGCGGGCAGCCTTCACCCACGGTGTAAGTTCACTAATTGGTAATTCCTGGGAATAATCCCCGTTTTCTGTCGGCGTACCGGAAGCAATCGAAGCAATTATCTCCAGCGTAGGCAAAACATGTTCATGGACCAACGGCTGGTAACTGGCGGCAATTCTTTTAGCCCAGGCAATGCTAGCCGGCAAAGATTGCTGGCCCAGCGCACCCAAGGCCGGATAAGCCGGTGTTCCATACAGCGCCACTAAACGGTAACGTGGAAAGATGGTACGACCGCCATTCGGGAATTGGTAGGGCTTGTGGATGTAAGTGGCGCTGCGCGGCAACTTCAGTTTGCCGCTCTCGCCGCAACTTCCCAAATTGAAGATAATTACGCCCAGACCAATGATAGCCAGAATTACAAACAAGCGCTGCGGCGTCGAAAGTTCACGTAAATTCACACGCATCGTTTGTTTAGCATAACGCTGGTGAGCTGCGAAAGCTAACGCTTGTGGTTATTTATCGCTGGGTAGCGGGAATTGCAGGCAGAAGTCTTTGACTTCTTTTCGAATCTCGGCCAGCTTGGCTTCATCGTCGCGGTGTTCGATGGCTTGCTTCATCCATTCGGCGACTTTAACCATGTCTTTTTCTTTTAAGCCGCGAGTGGTGATGGCCGGTGTACCCAGACGAATACCGCTAGGTTTGAAAGGTGGTAGTGGATCATCGGCAATCGAGTTCTTGTTGAGCGTCAGACCGATTTTGTCGAGCGCTTCTTCGGCGACTTTGCCGTCTATGCCAAAGCTGCCGTAAACGTCAGCCAATATTAAGTGGTTCGACGTGCCGCCAGACACGAGTTTGAAGCCACGTTTTTGGAGTTCATCGGCCAGTGCGGCGGCGTTCTTCACAATTTGGGCGGCGTAAGTTTTAAATTCCGGTTTCAAGGCTTCGCCAAAAGCCACCGCTTTGGCGGCAATGACATGTTCGTGCGGGCCACCCTGGGTGCCCGGGAAGATGGCGCGGTCGATTAGCGTTGGGATGTTTTCCAAGGTTTTTTCAGGCGCTTTGAGTGGTGAGCCAACGGTGCCTTTACTCAAAACCATGCCGCCGCGGGGGCCACGCAATGTCTTGTGTGTCGTGGTGGTAATTACGTGGAATCCATAGTCAAAGGGGTTTTTAGCCACTCCGCCGGCGATCAGTCCGGCAATGTGTGCCATGTCGGCCATCAGTAGGCATTCTCCCTCGACTTCTTTAGCGGCTTCGGCAAACTTGGCGTAGTCGAGTTCGCGCGGGTAGGCGCTAAAGCCTGCCAGGATCAGTTTTGGCTGGTGCTTTTTGGCGAGGGCTTTTAGTTCTTCGTAGTCAATTTCGCCGGTCGTCGGGTCTTTCATTTTGTACGGCACGAAGTTGTAGAGGTGCGCTGACATCGTCATCGGGTTGCCGTGAGTTAAGTGGCCGCCGTGGCTTAGATCCATGGCCAGCACAGTGTCGCCCGGTTCCAGCCACGCAAAATAAACGGCTTGGTTGGCCGGCGCGCCGGAGTGTGGCTGGACGTTGGCGTGGTCGGCTTTGAAAAGTTTTTTGGCCCGGTCGATTGCCAGCTGCTCCAAAACGTCGGTGTTTTCCTGGCCACCGTAGTATCGTTTGCCTGGATAGCCTTCGGAATATTTGTTAGTGAAAATGCTGCCCATGGCAGTCAGCACGTCCCGCGAGACGTAGTTTTCGGAAGGGATCAGCTCGAGCCCTTCACGTTGGCGTTTTTCTTCGGCGGCGATCAAATCAGCCACGACAGTGTCGTTCATTGTTGGTCCCTCCTTAGGTATTTACAATTTATTGTAACAAGCAATCGCTGGGCGACCAACAGTACTTTTAGTGTCGCGCATAAGCCCCGTAACGCTACATGAAGCGTTGAAGCCCAACGTCACAAATGGTATTATGATTGGATCTATGGTCTCAACTAACGAGAAAATCGGTCAACTAATTGCTCAAATAAGGCAAGATCGTGGACTTACCCAGGCTGAGTTTGCGCGTAAATTATCGACATCCCAATCAGCCGTCAACCGTATCGAACACGGCCGGCAAAACCTCAGTCTAGAAACATTAGGCCGCATTAGTGATGTGCTAAATAAGCCTCTCATTAGCCTCAATAGTGGCGCTGTCAACTTGCACATTGAAGGCGGACAGGAACTAAAAGGTGAAATTACGCTCAAGACCAGCAAGAACGCAACTGTGGCCCTGCTATGCGCCAGCTTGCTGAATAAAGGCACTACGCGGCTCAAAAACGTGGCACGTATCGAAGAGGTCAACCGGTTGGTTGAAGTTTTGATCAGCATTGGCGTGCAAGTCCGCTGGCTGGCCGGCAATGACCTGGAAATCAAGCCACCAGAAAAGTTTAGGTTCGATGCCATGGACAAAGAAGCCGCCCGTAAAACCCGATCTGTGCTAATGTTTATTGGCCCGCTGATACACGAAGCCAATGAGTTTACAATTCCCTACGCCGGCGGTTGCGAGCTGGGCCGTCGCACAGTTTTGCCGCACTTATACGGGCTGGAAGAATTTGGTGTCGGCGTCTTTACCAAGTCCGGCCATTACGTAGTTGAAGCCAACCTGCAAGTCCCGACCCGTCCGGTAGTACTCTACGAATCAGGCGACACTACCACCGAAAATATACTGCTGGCGGCAGCTCGCACCGATGGTGAAACAGTCATCAAAATGGCCAGCGCCAACTACATGGTTCAAGACCTATGCTTCTACTTACAGCGTTTAGGCGTCCAAATCGAAGGTGTTGGCACCAGCACTTTACGTGTTAAGGGTGTTAAAAATATTCGCAAAAATATTACCTATGCACCGGGCGAAGATCCAGTTGAAGCGATGACGTTTATCTCGGCTGCTGTGACCACCAACTCGTCAATCACTATCCGTCGCGCGCCAATTGAATTCCTGGAACTGGAACTACTCAAGCTCGAAAAAATGGGCCTGAAGACCGAAGTCAGCGAATCTTACAAAGCCGAAAATGGTAAAACTATCCTTGTCGACCTCAAAATCCACAAGCACAATGGCGCGCTCTTGGCACCCAAGGAAAAGATTCACCCCAATGTATTCCCCGGCCTGAACATCGACCACTTGCCTTACTTTGTGCCGATTGCCGCCGTCGCTAAAGGCCGTACGCTGATTCATGACTGGATCTATGAAGACCGGGCGCTGATGTACACCGAAATGAAGAAAATCGGCGTAAACCTGGAGCTGGCTGACCCGCACCGCGTCTTTGTGGAAGGTCCGACCCGCTGGAAACCGGCGGATCTTGTAGCGCCGAGCGGCATACGACCGGCTGTGATGTTGCTGATTGGCATGCTAGCTGCGCCGGGGAATTCGGTGCTGCGCAACGTTTACACCATCAACCGTGGTTATGAAGACCTGGCTGAACGCTTGAACTCATTGGGCGCCAAAATTACAGTCCTGCACGACATATAAAAACGAGCGATTTGCACCGCTCGTTTTAATTTAGTTTTAGGTGAGGGTTATTTTTTGCCCCAGCGAGCTGGATTCAAGTAAGCCACAGCGGCGCCCAGCACGAGCGCGTAGACTGCCATGACAAACAACAGCGGCAGGTCCACATAGTGTGGGTGGCCAGCCGGTGCCGAAGTGAAAACACTCCGGAATGGCGTTAAGAGGCCGTCGGTGGAATTGTTAATCCAGGCGGCGAACCCGTTAGTAGGATCTACTGCAAAAAAATGCAGTACAAACCGGACGGCCAAGCCGAGTTCGGCGACCGACACAAAAAGAGCCGCGAGCGAAGCGCCCGGAGCCATTGCTACGTCCTTATAATCCTTCATACCCTCTCCTTTTTAGTTTAGGTACCTATTTAATTTTATCCCCCTCTGTCAAGGCTTTGAAGCCTTACCCCTGTTATTTCTGTGGATTTCTCTCGGCAATGCTTATGCTTGAAAATTCCATAAAAAGTTTCATGATTATAAGCTATAATTACTTGGTTATGCGGGATTCGTATAACGGTTAATATGCAAGTTTTCCAAACTTGAGACGGGGTTTCGACTACCCCATCCCGCACCACACTAGACACCACTAGCAATTATGAAAAACACAGCACGGCGCGCGGCTAAGAGATCTGGGCTGCAACACGTAAGTAAAAGGCCGCCCTTTAAGGTTACGCGTTGGACGCTTTTGTTTGCTGTCCTTGCTCTTATATCCTGCACCGAAATAAGCGCTCTGGCCATATTGCAGGCCCACAAGAATAGCAGCCAGCCGAAAGTTGACACTACATCAGAAACGCCCACTTCACAAGCAACTACGGCGACACAGACACCAACACAATCCGCATCACCAACCCCAAAAAACAGCGGAACATCTACTACGTCTAATCTACCTGACGCTGATGGCTGTATTCCAAACACAAGTGGCTACCAAGATTGTCGTGCTGCGACAACAGAAGCAAAATTTATACTTAAATGCGACAGCGAAATGAAAACCACAGATGATAGGTATTATGCAGTTTATAATCCGCAATGGAACTCTTATAATGCCGACGTTAATTCAAAGCGGCAAGAACTAAATGGGCTAGTAGGTACTGCGCCTGGCTATACCCAAGGTTGGGCTGATGGGGTTTGGCTGAGCTATGAACATGATAGGGCGCAACAATTCAATTCAGCAGTTAACCCTGCATACAATACTTACGTGGCAGCCTATAACACCATAGTCGCAGGTGGCTGTAATGTAACAAAAACATGGCCTGACCCAACCCTACCTTTTTAAGACATAGGTTCGTCAGACAGTGCACTTTTAACTTAGCTGAAAATTTCTCACTCGCTAGCTAGTTGCCGAAGCTGAACGAGTAGTCGGTGGCTTGGCCGGCGCTGGCGGCTGCAGCCAACGGATTGCTCGGGTCTGCAGTTCCGACAGAAAAATCTGCCAGTCCATTAGCTGTAGGCTTCGCATGAACCAAAGGGCTAAATAACGCTTTGCCGAGTTGAGTCTCCGTGTAAACTTGGGCGTTCCGGTAATAATTGAATGACGCTGCCGACAATATTGTTAGGGCCAGGATTAATAATGCGACCGGCAAAGCATGTTCGTGCAAGGCCCGGTCTAGTTTTAATTCCATTGCCATTGGCCTTCCAACGTCTGCAAATCACTAGTATCGCCCACAATGGCGTGCACAATGACAAACACATTGTAGCCGCTTGCCGTGGGGTGGTAGACGGCCGCTTCTAGTACCGCAGTGCCGTTTGATTTGTCTACGGCCGTAACTTCGTATGCTGTGCTGCCGGAAAATTGGGTGGCTTGTTCTTTGACGATTTTGAATCCGGCTAGATTGGTATGTACGTCTTTTTCAATGGCCTGTTTGGCCAAAGTGTTAAAGCTGGCATCACTAATTACATTGCTCTTATTGGCGTAGATTTTGTAGATATTGGTTGAACTAGTCAACGAGGCGCCATTGAAAGCCGCCATGTCGCAGCTGCCGTTGCTGTTACTGACATTAAATTTGCCGGCAAAGCCAGTGGTGTAGCACGGCGTCGACAGGCCGTTGGCTGCCACGCTGGCACTCGGTAACTGGTGCGAAACATTGGCAGCCGTTTTGGAATGTAACTGGGCTTGTTGGACGGCGTAGACCCAAGTTGCCAGGCCGGCCAGGATAGCCAAGCTGGATAGGCTGACGCCAACTGTTCCCATCGCCTTTTTAGTCGGTCGGGCCATCGTGCCAAGTACGACTCCTACAATACCGCAGGCCACGCCGATTATTGGTATGAAAATGGCTCCGACCACGCCCAATGGCCCGAATACTGTAGACAGCACGGCTTTGGTTTCACCGCCCTGCTGGACCGGTGTAGCCGCTGCATAGGCTGGTAGTCCATGCGCTGGTGACTTAGTATCCGCTGCACTAGTGGCCTGCAAAGATTGGCCGCAATTGCCGCAAAAGGCTGCACCTGGTTCAATTATTTGTTGGCAGTTTGGGCAATTCATAGGTGTTCTCTGGTTTTTATTTGGATTTGTCTGGATCTATTTAAGCAATTTGACCGCAATGTGTGCAATAGAGGTAATGTTTAGCGTTGGGAAATCCGCACGACCGGCAGTACTCGTTATGCCCGACTGCACTGCGGCCGTTCTTTTGGTCATCATGCAGCGCCCGCAGGTAAAGCATCACCATTAATACCGTCAATCCAAGGGTGATAGTCAGCGATGCCACGATGTAGAGTGTGCGGCCACTGGTTAAACCAAAGTCGTAGAGACCGTGAATTACCATCGCAGCGAGTAAAGCTGGCAGCACTCGCCACCTGCTAGCTTTCGCCAATTTGTATTTGGCTAAGTAGTAGCCGATCATTGCCGTAATAGCAGAGTGGAAAAAAGGCGTTAAAAGCACCCGGCCAACACCGGCTGTCGATCCAAACTGCAATGTATAAAGAATATTTTCGGGCAAGCCAAAGCCCAGGCCGGCCAGCGCAAAGTAAATTACACCGTCAGTCCGTTCGTTAAAGTAACGCTTGCCATATAAAAAGATTGATAAAGGTAAAAACTTACAGATTTCCTCTATGGCACCGATGCCTAATGTGGCCAGCAGCAGCGTAGTTAGCGGCGCTCCCAGCGTCAGGTCTTTTACCGGCACTGCGAAGTTTTCTATCAGGCCTGCGGCAACAGCGCCCAGCAGACCAAAACCGGCTGCCAGCCAGAGGGCACCAATCGGTTCTTTGGATCCCCTATCGTTGCGTAGCAAAATCCAAGCTAGGCCGACAGACAGGACTATAAAAACCAGCAGCAGGATGAAAAGTGTCATGTTTGTGTTGTCTTACCTCTGATAGTATACACTAGTTATGTGGTGCTTAGCCCTGGTAGCTCAGCTGGATAGAGCAGAGGACTTCTAAGCCTAAGGTCGTTGGTTCGAATCCAACCCGGGGCACCACTTTTATGGACGGCGCTTCGCTCGAGTCTACAAATCTGTCCACCGGACAGATTAGGGTTCGAATCCACTCCGGGGCACCAAGTTGTAACAGATGTAATTTTAAGATATAATCACCCCCTGTTCTTGCTGCTTAGTGCGGCGAGCCAGAATTGCAATCCAAGGAGCCGTCAGGTGACTGAATGCAATTTTGATAGGAGAAGCATAGGACAAGGTCGAAGCTTTTGCCGAAGCGGCAAAACGAGACTGGTCCGTAGGCTTCGACGACATGGCGGAAGTAGCTCAGCTGGTAGAGCGTCGGGTTGTGGTCCCGAATGTCGCGGGTTCGAGCCCCGTCTTTCGCCCCAGAATTATTTATGAATTCCATAGAAGTCCAATACAGGCGAGAAAGCACCAGTTTAACTCTGAATGGTTGGTTTGAAGCGGTTGCACTTGATAAGTCTGCTTCTTATTATTGCCAATCAATAAGCCCCCTGCGACATCCTATCTTAAAGTGGCGGGCTTATCGTTATTCGATACACACCGGCGACGTACTGGCGACCTATAACGACAAGGAGAGGGGCGTGATGGATCCGACTAAAGCAGTTCTTTCAGATCAAGAACTAGCCATCGCCTCGAGGGCTGTCGCTAGTTACGCCGAACTAGACCCACAGCCGGAGGTATTCTGCTTTGAAGAAGAACAACAAGTTTGCAAATCCATCATGAGTGCCCTAAGCACTGCCAAATCCCCGGATGTAATCGCCGCTTAATTATGACTGGCGTTAACCATGGCCTTACCGGCGGACTAATTGGCAAACTACTGCCCTTGCCATTGGTTATACCGGTTGCCTTTGTGTCTCACTTCGTACTCGACATGCTGCCACACTATGGCATTAGCCACAAAAAGCGTGATCGATCTATGTTTTGGAAAGTCTTTTTTACGCTGGACACCTTAGCGACGCTGGGACTGGCAATCTACGCTGTTGCTCAGAAGCACTATACGATGTTCCTCGGTGGGCTTGCGGCAACGATGCCAGACTATGTGTGGGTAGCACACGTTATTAGCACGCGATCGTTTAATCTGAGTTCGAGCAAAAACCGCTTTAGTAAATGGCACGCCAGCATTCAAGGCCTGGAGCGACCATGGGGTTTGTGGATAGAGTTGCCGCTGACAGCAATTCTCTTTTATATTGTTATGATAAGGCTCTGGTAATAATAAAATGACAGCTGAAGAGGTATTGAAAATTTATAACGACTCCATCTCTACTGGTATTCAAGTATGGATCGACGGTGGCTGGTGCGTAGACGCGCTGGTAGGCGAGCAAACACGTGAGCATGCGGATTTGGATGTGGCTGTCGCCCGGCGCGACGAGTCAAAGCTTAGGATTCTTCTCGGTTCGGAAGGTTTTGTTGACTTGCCACGTGCTGACAGTTCAGCTTGGAACTTTGCGCTCCAGAGTGGCAACCAGATTGTCGACATTCATGTCTTTGAATTTGATCAAAATAAATTTAACGCGTGGGGAGTAGAATATCCGTTTGAGTCATTATCTGGCACCGGGATGCTGGCTGGCCAGCAAGTACAGTGCATCAGCCCGGAGTGGATGTTCAAGTTCAAAACCGCTTATCCGCCAGCCGACAAAGACAAACAAGACGTGCAGCGGCTAGCCGCTAAGTTCGGTTTTAAGATTCCAGCAAGTCATCAGTAGTTATGATCGACCTTATTACTGAACTGCCAAATCTCAAACTCGTTAGGCCCAGTATCAAGCGTGACGCACCTGCAAGTGTAATATGGCTCGAAGGCGATGAAGGGCGTAACACATTAAGACTGATGGGCAATACCGATACCAATACCCAACCTACAAATCTTGCTGCCGAGCAACAAAGAATCAGTGAATTTTTAGATTCAAAAGATCAGTTGACCTGGACAATACTGTACGAAGATAAGCCAGTTGGCGCGATTTGGGTTCATCTAAAGTCGTTTGAGAATTTACCGGCGCCGTCTATTCACATTATGTTGGGCGATCCAAAGATTCGTGGCAAAAATTTGGGGACTTATTCAATGCAAACGGTTATAAAGCACTTGCGGTCCCAAAAATATGACCAGCTTTTTTCGCGATATCTTTTAGCAAACGAGGGTTCGGCAGCTCTACTCCAAAAACTCGGTTTTGAAGTTCTGGAAAGCGCGTACAAAGACAAAGACGGCCTGGAATTCCAAAATGTAGTTTTAGGCTTGCGCTAAGCTTCTTTGACCTGGACGACGACTTTGCCTTTGGGGTGGCCGGTTTTGAGATATTCTAAGGCTTCAGGAGCTTGATCAAGTGAAAAAACTTTGTCGACGTTGATTTTGAGTTGGCCGGTGCTGGCCATCTCGGCTACGGCGATCAAACGCTCAGACGTAGCCTGGCTGTTTTGCTGGGTGTAAATAACCTGGTACTGGTTAACCAGCTCATCGTTTGGTGGCACCAGCATCGACACCAAGTGGCCGCCGGGTTTAATGACTTGGTAGGAATTGGTGTTGGTTTCACCACCGACGTTATCGAAAACGGCATCCAGGTCTTTCACAAGTTCAGCAAAGTTCTGGGTTTCGTAATCAATGACTACGTCAGCTCCGAGGCTTTTTACAAAATCGGCATCGGCCGCCGAAACAGTCGTGGTGACGTGGGCGCCAATAGTCTTGGCGATCTGGATGGCGAACGAGCCAATGCCGCCAGCGCCGCCATGGATCAAAACCTGTTGGCCGGCTTGCAAACCCATGTGGTCAACCAGGGCTTGGTAGGCGCTAGTGGCAGCCAAAGGCAACGCTGCTGAGTATACAAAGTCAATGTTGGCCGGTTTGGGTGCAATATGGTCAGCTTTCACGATAGTAAATTCGGCAAGCGATCCTTTGCCGCTAACCGCGTTGGCTTGGCCAAAGACTTCTTGGCCAACTTCGACGCCTTCCACATCTTCACCAACCGCTGCTATTACCCCTGCCACATCACCGCCCAGCGTCGCCGGCAAATCTAAATTGATATATTCCTTATAAGCCCCCTCGCGCAATTTCCAATCAAAAGGGTTCACCGCCGCAGCATAAACTTCCACCAAAATTTCACCGACCAGCGGAATTGGCTGCGTAACTGCATTTTTGACCTGCACAGAATCTTGGCCACCATATTTTAGTAGTTGCGCTGCTTTCATCTGTCCCCCTAATTCTTCAAATATTTCAATACTATACATAATATAGCTTGATTTGGGCAGCGTCAATTTTCACAGTCATACCGTATAATTGCTATACTATTTGGCAGTTGATCTAAATACTTGAGGGGACCTGATGATGCGACGATTTTGGCGCTTTGTTCGTGACTATAAACTATTTGTTTTCGCGCTAGTCTCGGCAATTGCCGGGCTTGTTTTGCAGTTATCCCACCAGCTAACGGTGTTGCACTGGCTGTTGGGAATCGTAGCCATCATCGAAGTCCTGCCACTAGTTTGGGAAATGCTCCAGGATTTGCGCAGCGGCCGTTACGGCATCGACGTTTTGGCGGCAACAGCAATTGTGGCTTCGGTGGCGTTAGGGCAATACTGGGCTGGTTTGGTGGTCGTGCTGATGTTGACTGGCGGCAAATCACTGGAAGATTTTGCCGAGCATCGCGCTAAGAGTGAACTCGATGCCCTACTCGCCCAAGCACCGCAAACTGCCCACGTTATCCGCAAAGGCAAAACCGTTGATGTGGCAGTCAGTGAAATCCATGTCGGCGACAAGTTGCTGATCAAAGCCGGTGAGGTTGTACCGGCCGACGCTGTAATAATTGAAGGCCGGGCCAGTTTTGACGAAGCCAGCCTGACCGGCGAAAGCCTGCCGCAAAGTAAGCAAACTGGCGATCAGTTGCTTAGCGGATCGCTCAACCTCGATGGTCCGGTAACTGCCAAAGCTACCGCCACGGCAGCCGACAGCCAGTACCAGCAAATTATTAAACTGGTTCGCAGCGCCGCCAGCAGCCAGGCGCCATTTGTGCGTTTGGCTGACCGCTACAGCCTGCCCTTCACCTTTGTGGCCTATGCAATCGCTATTACCGTTTGGGTGATGACCGGCCAGGCGATTCGCTTTTTGGAAGTCATCATCGTAGCCACACCTTGTCCGCTACTACTCGCGGCACCAATTGCTTTGGTTAGTGGCATGGCCCGCGCCAGTCGCTTTGGAATTATTGTCAAAACCGGGGCCGCATTAGAACGTCTGGCCGAAGCCCGCTCGATTGCTTTTGACAAAACTGGCACCCTAACACGCGGTGAACTGCGCGTCCAGTCAGTCAAAACTTACGGCAAATTCAGCGCGGACCAAGTCCTAAATTTAGCCGCCAGCCTGGAACAGTCTTCAAACCACGTCGTTGCTCACGCCATTGTCAGCGAAGCAGTTTCCACAAAACTAAAAGTCGCTAAAGCCAAACACGTCCAGGAAATTGCCGGTCTTGGCATGGAAGCCCAGCTGAAAGGCCAGCACATCATTTTGGGACGCTTGAGCCTGCTGGCCGACCGTGGCATAGAAATGCCAAAAACCTTTAACGCTGGCAAAATCAACCAAGCAGCTGTTTATGTGGCCGTCGATCACCAGCTGGCCGGCGTAATTTTGCTGGATGACGAACTTCGTCCCGAAACCAAATCAACGCTAGACCGCCTAAAACGGCTCGGCATTCGCGAAACTATTATGGTGACCGGAGACAACCAATCAGCTGCCGAATCTATTGCCAAGCAGCTTGGCATCGGCCATGTGCATGCCGAAGCGTTGCCTGCTGACAAATTGCGAATCCTGGGCGAAGCCAAACACCGGCCGATGATTTTTGTTGGCGACGGCGTCAACGATGCGCCAATTTTGACAGCCTCAGACGTGGGCATTGCACTGGGCGCCCGTGGTTCTACAGCCGCTAGTGAGTCAGCCGACATGGTTGTCATGCCGGACGATCTGGCACGCGTAGCGGACGGCGTCGAGATTGCCCAAAAGACGTTCAAGATTGCCTCACAGAGTATCTTGGTTGGCATTGGATTGAGCCTAATTTTGATGGGGCTATTCGCAACTGGTAAGTTCCCGCCCCTTCTTGGTGCCCTGTTGCAAGAAGTTGTAGACGTGGTTGTGATTTTCAACGCCCTGCGGGCTCACATCATAAAAATAGGCTAGCGCAGCAAAGCTACGACGACCAACGGCACGAGTAAATTATCAAACCCGGCTACCGCTAGGTTTTCAATTGCAGATGCTAATAAAGCAATGAAGTCCAGTTTGATAATTGATATATTTGCGCCGCTGGCTGCTTGGTACCAGACCAAAATTATCATTGAAGTCAGTAAAAATACCAGGGTGCCAATTAGGGTTTTTCGGTGTCCAAAGACGCTGTAACCTTGGCCATTGCCATAACGCACGCCGATGACTGCCGCCAAGCCGTCAGCCAACGCCATTTGTAACAAGGCCGTCGCATAAATCCATTTGTTGTGGGTTAAAAAAGTCAGGCCGCCGACTGATATGGCAAAAAAGAATTCACCCCAAGTCGGCCGCTGTACGCTATGTAAAGCCTGGAAAACACCAAGTAGTTTGGACAAACCAACACCGGCCAAAAATGCCACGCTTAGCCAGCGAATTTCCGTCCAGCTTAACCACCACGGCCAAAATGCCACCAAGCAGCCCACACTGATGTGAATGAACTTACGGCTAAATTCTTCGTGCAAATTCTTGCGTCGCGACCAAAGCTCGTTGCCAACCAGTAGCAGTCCGACAATTGCAATCATTATTAGCCAAGCCATAACCGTTATTGTACGCCAGCCCAGTGAACGTTAAAAATCTGACAGAGTAATTATGTCGGCTTGGTTATGCTAAAAGTACAGTTAATTATAGGAGGATACACCTATGGGGATGATACAAGATATGGAACAGCGATTTGACCAGGAGCGGATGCTAGCCCAACAAAAGAAGATTGAACAAGCCGAAAAGGAGCGTGCCAAGCAAGCCGAAGCCGCCGCCAAAGCCGTCAAAAAGGCAAACGACACCTCAATTCTTTGGTAGAAGATCGGCTTAAATGTTAAAAGAGCTGGCTCAGACTGGCTCTTTTAATTTGCAGCGCTCAATCTGTTATAATCACTATTTGGTCAAGATTGACTTCGGGGTGTAGCGCAGCTTGGTAGCGCGCGTCGTTCGGGACGACGAGGTCGCCGGTTCAAATCCAGTCACCCCGACCACAGTTTTTGACTTATAATAATTAGATGCAAACTTTGCTTGGCACCTTGATTGCCAAATCGGTACAGTTAGCGCTGAAACTTGGCCGGAGCAAGGGCCAAGCCTTACCTGGCCTGATTGTCGAAAAACTCTTTCCGAGCTACCTAGCCCAAATGGCAGGCCAGCTGCCCGAAGGAATTGTTTTTATAACCGGCACTAACGGCAAAACCACCACTACCAAAATGGTGGTTGACCTACTTCGTGCCGCCGGCAAGCGCATCATTACCAACCGCACCGGCAGCAACTTAACACGCGGCTTGGTGGCCAGTTTTGCAGATTACGCCAGCCTTAGCGGCAAACTACCATATGACCTAGCTGTGTTTGAGGTTGACGAAGCTTTCGCTGTTCAATTAGTTAAAGTTATTAGGCCGCGCTGGGTACTGGCGCTCAATGTCAGCCGTGACCAGTTGGATCGTTTCGGTGAGGTCGATGCCGTGGCGTCGCTACTCGACAAAGTCATGCAAGCCGCAACCGATGGCGTGATTACAAATGCTAACGATCCGCGCTTAAGCGAGCGGGCAGCCAAACTTGAAGTTCCCGTCTATTATTTTGGTGTAGCGCCAAGCCTTCGTAAATTCTTCCCCACCGACAACGAATTAGTCGCCGTGAACGCAAAGCCTGCAGAAATTCCGGCGCTCCAGACAAGCAAGCTTGACGTTGAACTTTTGGACTTTGCCGGCGATGAAGCGACGTACAAAATCGATAAAAAAGAACTGAAAACCACGCTTCAACTAACCGGCCAGCACAACTTCCAAAATGCAGCAGCGGCTCTGGCGCTAATCAGGCAGCTGATCCCGGATCGAAGCGACAAACAGCTAGTCGAAGACTTATCTAAAGTTACACTGGCTTTTGGGCGTGGCGAAATTTATAAATTGCCGACGGGCGACGTTCAGTTGGTGCTCGTCAAAAACCCGCCAAGTTTTCGCCAAGCGCTGGCATCTTACCCAACCGTTGGGCCACAGACGATGATTGTCATCAACGACAATTACGCCGACAGCCGCGACGTTTCGTGGTTGTGGGATGTCGATTTTGAAACCCTGGAATCAGGTGACATCCGGCTGACCAGTGGCAGCCGCGCCGCCGATATGGCATTGCGTTTACGTTTTGCGGGGATTGGGGTCGAACAGATCGAACCAGATATAAACAAAGCTTTGCAAACCTTCACCCACTCAACTGGAGACAAAACCATCTTTGCTACATACACCGCCATGTTGGCTTTGCACGATCGACTTAGCCGGGAGGCGAATCATGGCTAGAGACCTGCATATCGTCCAGTTGTACATCAACGAAATGAACACCTACGGCGACCGTGGTAATTTGCTGGCGCTCATCCAACGAATTAAATGGCGCGGCTACAATCCTGTGATTCACTACTATAACGTTGGCGATGAGCTGCCGAAGCAAGTCGACATCGTGCTGGGTGGTGGTGGCCAGGACGCAGCCCAGGCCGAGATCCAAAAAGACATCCAACGCATCAATAGCCAGCTGCACAAGTTAACCGACACTGGGGTGCCGATGCTGATGATCTGCGGTACCTACCAATTATTCGCTCATCGCTTCCTGACGATC
>DASZPJ010000009.1:0-19033 GCA_035550295.1 Saccharimonadales bacterium (SeqCode) | reverse complement strand
GTAGTCACACGCGTACCACTACCGCCGGTCTGCTGGCCACAAATCACGTAGGTATTTGATGAGCCGGCTGTTGGCGTGGTGTCGACAAATTCAAATGTTCCGGCACCGATTGATGCACCGGTTATTGTGACCGTTTTTACGACCGTGCCGGTACAGGCAGTGCCTTTAACGATTGTCACGTTCATGCTCGGCTGACCGCACAAAGCACTCGTACAGTTGACGGTTACATAAGCATTGTAGTTAATCCAGATATCGCTGTTGGCAGTCGTAGGTGTAATGCTCAGGCTGTCGACCAGCGTGTTGGTTGTAGTAACTGTAACCGTGGCCGTGCTGTTGCTCTGGCTGGAGCGGCCGTTATCTAACTGTTCCCATGCTCCGCTGGCAGTACAGGCGAAGACGGCTTTATCGACGCTGTTGACATAGATTTTGCCGACATCGCTACTCGAAGCGCACTGGCTGGCATCATTACCGGTTGTGGTTTTAACCCCCAGCTGCAACTCACCGTAAGTTCCAGCGTCAACGATTTTTGCCAGGGTGTTAGTGCCGTCCGTCACAGTTAGGGCATTTGCCGCTGTCAGTCCTGCAGTGCTAACGCTAAGGCCGTTTGTTCCGGTAGTGACGGCAATTTGGCCGCTGCTGCCCGGCTGCAAAGTCAGCGTTTGGCTGGCAGCACCACTAATGGAATTGGCGCTGGCTCCACTAAAGGCTAAGGCTGTGCTGGTAAAGGTGTTGCCGTTGTAGGTGCCGCTGTTGGTTTCGCTGGTTGCTGTAAAGGCACCGGCATTACTGATGCGGACTGTGCCGCCGGTGCGCAAATTAGCCGAAGTATTTATGTCGCCACCTTGGACATCCAGTAAGTAACTCGGTGACACATCCTGGCCAATACCGACATTGCCACTGGCATTTAGGACTAGCCGCGAATGGAAGTTGGCAGCAGTGTCGAACTGGTAAAAGTTAAAGGTATTGTCTTGGATTTGGAAGGATGAACCGACCCGGCTCTGGCCATCATCCACCCAAGCAGTGCCGTTGTAGTATTTGTTAACGCCAAAGAAGCCAAAGCTGCTGGCGCCGGTGTCCAAGCCCTGAAATGAGACAATCGGTGTGGGTGTGCCGTTGCGGATGAAGTAACCCTGCCCATTCGTACCCGTTGTATGTGAAAGATTGATCCGGCCAGTTCCTGTAACATCACCGGTTATACTGGCACCGCCAGCACTAACTGTCAGGCCGCCGGTTGTGGCAATCAAGCCAGTTCCGCCTGTGACGCTGCCGCTAAAACTCGGGCTGTTGGCAAAGCCCACTGTTAGCGTACCGCCAAGGCTGGTTGAAGAACTTATCGTCAGGTTCGTGTTGGTGCTGCTTCCCAAAATAACGCTGTTCACCAATCCGGCGTTGGCAAGCGTAGTTGTTCCCGCCGCCGTCAGCTGGCCTTCGCTGTTAACTGTAAATGTCGCCACGGCCGTGCTGCTTCCATAACTTCCAGCTGTAACCGCCGTATTGACCAGATCGGCACTCGTCACTTTGCTGGCGCCAATCGTGGTAACACCAGTATTGCTAATAGTGACGTCGCCAGTAACGCTGGTGAAGGTCGGTACGCCTGAGCTGTTACCAATTAGAACCTGTGCGCTCGAAGCAGTAGCTTGCGCGATAGTTGTAGCGGCACTGGCATAGAGAACACTGTTGGTCGTATAGCTACCCAGGTTAGTACCGCCTTGTGCGACTCCCAGTAGGGTTTCGCTGTTGAGCGTGCCGTCACCACCACTCGTGTAGACAACGCCATTCTGTGTTAAAGCCGAGAGCTTAGTTGTGCCGGCACTTGTCAAACCGCCAGTGATGTTGGCTCCGCCAGCAGAAACCGTTAGACCACCAGTGGTTGCCACCAAGCCAGTGCCACCAGTCACGGTGCCACTGAAACTTGGGCTGTTAGCAAAGCCGACTGTCATAGTGCCGCCCAGACTTGTTGAGGCGCTGATGGTCAGGTTGCTATTGGTGCTGCTGCCCAGAATTGCGCTATTTTGCAGGGCACTATTGGCTAGCGTAGTTGTGCCAGCAGCCGTCAGCTGTCCTTGGGCATTGACACTGAAGGTTGGAACAGCCGTCGAAGAACCGTAGCTGCCGGCCGTAACTGTTGTATTTGCCAGATCAGCCGAAGTTACTTTGCCGCTACCGATAGTCACGACGCCGGTGTTGCTGATCGTCACGTCGCCACTTATTGCCGTAAATGTGGGGACACCTGAAGCACTACCCAGCAAAACTTGCCCACTGGCGGCCGTGTTGGTTACAGCCAGAGCCGAGCTGCTGGTGGAATAAAGTAGTCCGTCAGTTGTCGCAAAACTGGATAAGCCAGTGCCACCGCGCGCCGTTCCCAGCGTGCCGCTTGTCAAAATGCCAGTGTCGGCAGTGACGTTCTGCAACACATCCGCCGCGGAGATGACTGTACTGCTGCCCACGACCAGACCGTTGGCAAAGGTGCCGCTACCACTGACGTTGATGTTGCCGGACTGTTGGCCGGATGGGGAAAGTTGGGCGTAGCTGCTGGCCGCGATACCGCCCAGCTTGCCGGCATTGTCTGCGTAAAAGGCATAGGGCACTGATTGTAATGAAACGCGTGGTGACATTTCCCCGGCCGGGTCGCTGTTGAAAGTTATGCCGAGACTCAAGTTGTTGCTGACACTAAAATCGATCGGTGTGTTGCCGTTACAAGTATTAGCAGTAAAGAATGGGCAACTAGCACCCAAATTTACCTGGAAAACACCAGCCGTGACAGTCAACGTATCGTTTTCTGTCCAGATGGCCGAGGCGCCGGAGTAAATTTTAAATACGAAAGGATAGCTACCGTCGGTCACATTGGTGCCGTTACTATTGACGACCTTGCCCTGAAAACTAATAGTTGTTGGGTTACTGGCGTTGGCAGTTTGGCCAAACGTAAGCACGGCGAAGACGGTCACAAAAATGACCGCTAACAGGTCAAAAGAAACTTTTTTCCACGCGCGAATCATCGCTTGTGTTTTCCCCTCACGTGTTTCTTTTAAAGTTTGCACTAAAATCGTAGCAAAATTTTCAACCAAACACAAGCATTTTTACTCTGTTTTGTGGGATTTTTTGGTAGCCGGTTTAGGGACTGATTTTTTGAACTTTCTAGGCAGCTCGCGCAAATGTTTGCGGAAACGCCAAGCCAGTACTAATACCAGCGCCAGTAACAGATACAGGCCTAAGTCGATGAATCGTACGTAGACGCTTTTGTTAGCGTAACGGCTGAGGCCGTCGTAGCGGTAATCGACCTCGACGCTGTACAGGCCAGGCAGCG
Source organism: Saccharimonadales bacterium (SeqCode) (assembly GCA_035550295.1). GTDB lineage: Bacteria > Patescibacteriota > Saccharimonadia > Saccharimonadales > UBA4665 > DASZPJ01. Next base: position 15,729 of record DASZPJ010000009.1, on the reverse strand, counting down.
GCAACGAACTGCCGACTTTAGTCAAAGGCACGTAGATGTCGCGAAAAGTTTGCGGCAGCATGAAGGCCGATTCACTATTGATAATCCCTTGGGCAATCACTTTTCCAGTTGGGCTTTTAAGCTTGACCAGCCCGCGCGGCACGACATGGACGTTGCCCGGATTTTGGAAATGCAGCTTAACGACACTGGGATATTTAAACCAGTTGCCATTGGGTTCGATGCCGACCAGTTTGAGGTCGTAATGCTCACCGCCGACTTTATCTAGCAAAACCAAGCTAAGCAGCTGCTGGTTGATCACTACATGGTTGCCGGTTTGGTCACTCAGGCTGTTGACGCTGGCCACGACCGCGCCGTAATGACCACCCGGCGCCAAGTCCGGACGATTATTGATCGTTACCAAAATATGACGGCTTTCACCCGGCTGCAAGACTACCGTATCTGTTTCCAAGCTCAACCAAGACGCTAGGCCGTAGCGCTGGGCGTAAGAAGACTTGACGCCTTCCAGCAAGATTCCGCCAGTGTCATTCAGGCTGCCGAAATCTTGTGACTTAAGATCGAGTTCCTGCAGGGCCTTAGTGTGGTTCGACAAGATAAGCGTAAAGGTTTTATCGACATCGCCGGGCTTGAGACTGAGCTGTTGCAGGAATGGACTCAGGCTAATACCACCGCTGGTGTTGCGGGCACTTGGAGCCGCCGCGGCGACTGACGGCAGGCTTGCCACCAGCAAGCCCAAAAGAACCGCTGCCCAACGCCTAATGTTTGCGGCGGAAGCGGCTGTGAACATTGCGACCCCGGCCCATTATTGAGCGCACAAGCATGAATAAAGCGTAGCCGATGAGCGCCAGGACGACCAAACCGACCAGCATCAGCTTCCATGGCAAAACCCAAAAACTCAGCGTAGACTCTAGAGGAACATCTGTTTTGCCATTGTCGTAGACTACTAACAACTTGGCGGTGTAGTGGCCAATCCGAAAACGGTTAAGTTTGGTAAAGTTCCAGGTCAGACTGTACTTATTAACCGGTTTGCCGTTAACGATGCGCTGTTTGAAATATGGAAAACCGTTATTCCAGGCAACCTTGAAGACACGGTTGCTATTTGGCAAAACGCTGCCGCCAGCTGAGTTAAAGTCCAGCGTATCGACAGTTTTGCCACCGCGCTGGACAAAAATGTTACCACTGCCTGTCAGGTAGATATTACCCCCATTGTGCAATTTGACATTGAAATTAGCTGGCAGGTATTCGTACAAGCCATGGTCGGTACTAAAGCTGGCAACCTGCAAGTCACGTTTCTCATTGGCGGTGTGGACGTCCAACAACACCAGTGTCGCTACGGCACCGTGCAACTGCGTTGTTGCCTTGACCCCAGGTTGGTTGGCCCGCGAGAAAGTCACCGCCAAGTAATAACCCAGTGAAGCGCCCGGCGGGATGTTGATGGTCATTTTGACACTGGTCCAGACGTTGGGCTGGGCCGTGAATTCAGCCGGGCTAAAATGCACCCACGAGGCATAAGTATCAGTGGGCTTTAGGTCAAACAGGTCGGGCTGGCCAGTTTCGCCGGTCGCTCCGAACTTCATCAAACCTACCTTGATACGTTCTGGCTGGTTGCCCTGGTTGTTCAGGCGCAGCTCGGTCGTAACGGTTTTGCCCGGTGCGGTTTGGATCTTTATTGGCAGCGGCGAAGTCACGATATTAAAACCAGCTCTGGGCGTAGCCGCTGAGGCTTGGGTGGTCACTGCCAAGAAACCGGCTACTCCAAAAGCCAGCAATCCAACAATCACCCGTCCCCAAGTGGATCTTTTCATCTTAGCAACCAGTATACATGACTGGTCAGTAATTGCCGGCGGCAACAATCGTCAGCGTATCGCTATAGTCATTGGCATAACCAATAGTGTTGGCCACAGCTACGCGTTCTTTGAGAATGACTTGGTCACCATTGGTGTAACCATTGCGCGAAACAAACGATGCAAAGTTGGTGCTGTTGAAAGAGCCGGCCTGGGTGGCAGAAACAATCGGCGCACCACCGCCACTGGAGTATTCGGTGTCATAAGATAATGCGCCCGTACATGTTGAACAGGCCGGGCCAGTGGTCGGCAAAAAGCCATATTTGGTCGTGCCGGCTGTAATGGCGTCCGGTGTGCCGTCAAAGGTGCCGGTGGTAATGGGGGTGCCCGGGCTGGTCACTGATACCAACGCGCCATTGGCTGACTTTACATAAGCTGTGTAGCCCAACGGTGAGTCGGTGCCAACCGTCATCGTTACACCAGTGGAAGTCTTGACACTGGCTGAGTCTACTTGGGAAATTGCGTCGCTGTTAGAACTTAACTGGAAGCTAAAGTTTGGTGCCACTGAGGCCGTGACATTGATCTGGTCTTGGTTAGACGACGACCCATAAATGTAGACCGGCGTGGTTGTTGTATCAATCGGTGTAGCGGCTATATTTTCGCTTTCTACTGTCAAGTTGTATTGGCCGGCTAAGCCAGGATTGGTGACATAGCCAGATGCTACCGTAAAACCGTAAAGTGTAGTGTTGTTCAGGCTGGCTGAAGTAAGCCCATTGACGGTAATGGAACCGCCCAAACAACCGCCAGAGCCCACAGCTGTAGTGGCCGTAGCCGGCAAGCCGGGGGGAGCAGTTATGCCGGCAGGTGTATTTGGAAAAGTCGTGCCTAATGGAGCGGCACCACTGGTAGTCGTAAACCCAGAGGGCAGACAGATCTTAATCTTAGAGACGCTGGTCGGGGTAGTATTTAGTTTGAAGGTAACCAACAGGTCGTTATTAGCACTCGCGCCTATGCCCAACCGGCCAAGGCGCACCCCGGCCTGGGTCAGCTGCGTGGCGTTGGCGATATCTGGCAACAGCAAAGCCACCAGCAATAAGCCGGCCGTGAATATAAAACGTTTTTGAATGGTCATAGTGTGAGGCTTTGAATTTTTGTTTTGGTTGACCTAACGCTTATGCTAACACATTAGTTAACAGATGCAAACCCCTTGTAGAGTTTTCCACAGGTGATTAACGGGTTAGAAATTGGCCGACGCTACAAACGTCAGGACTTCCTGGTAGTCATGGGCCGCAATATCAGTTGATTTGGCTTTGGCCTTGAGGACTAAAGAGCCGGTCCCGGAAGTAATTGGCGTGCTACTGGTAAACAAACTTTCTACCGTGCTACCAATGGAGCCGACGTTATTGCCACTCACATTAAAAGGACCGACGACTGTGAAGGGCCCACCCGCAGCTTGACCCAAACTGCCACTCTTCAGCTGCGCTCCGAAACCATTACTGATGGTGGCCAGGTCATTGCTAACCGCCGGTATCAAATCACCCGTAGAACTACTCTTCAAGCCGCCATTGCTGCCGTCTACATAAATGTCCCCGCCGCTGGCTCCGTTCGTGCTAAGGGTGGTTGTGATGTTATTGCCAGCAGTAGCAATGGTGCCCGCCGTCAAAGTGCCAAGATCAACACTAAATGGCGGTGAACTTTGGCTACTGGTAACCAGGCTAAAACTAAGCGTTGGCGCCGCAGTGGCCAGGCTGACGACCGGGCCATAGGCCGATTCTGTAAACTTGCCTTGGGTAGATCGAACTGCCACATAGTAAGTAGTGCTGGGCTGCAGGCCAATGATCAGGCTGCCGCCGGAACCACCCCAGGTCGAGTAATTCTGGTAATCAGCCAGGCTCAGCGTACTGCTAAGCGTACCGTCCGGCTGGACATACTGCAAACCACTGGCCGTGTTCATATTAGTCGTGCTAGTGGTTTTGATAGCAATCAAATAAGTAGCGTCGGTCGGATCGTGGCTATTGGGCTGGATCACAAAATGCAGCTTGTTGTAATATTGGCCGCTGTTATTATCCACCGTAATTTGGGGCACATTGGCCTGTTCGGTATGGATGAATCCCGGCTTCACGCTGGCGTTAGACGTCGAACTGTCAGCACCGTTTAAGTCGCCGGCCTGGCCTTCTAAAGAATAGGTTGCCGTCGAACTATTAGCCGTACCACCACTCCCAAAGCCATAGCTATTTAGTTGGTAGTTACTGGTCGCAGGCAAGCTGGCAAACAGCAGGGTGCCAAGCAACGTTACAATCCTCATATCTCTTTAACAGTAGCATTTTAGGCGGCCAGTCTCAAACCGGCTTATTGCCATTGCCAGGCCGTCAGAATGGCTTGCAGGCTACGCAGTTCATCAGCGTTATCGTCAGTAGCCGGATTTTGAATGCTGGACTCAATGCCAATTGTTGCCAAGTATCCGCCATGCGGCCAGAAGGCGGCAACGGCTTCGGATTGGCTGTCATTGCTGATAGTTATATTATCGCCGCCTAGATTTTGGCTGGTTAGACGATAACGGGCGGTGTCTTGTTGGCGGGCACGGTAAGATGAGTCATTGCCAAGTCCGCCTTCCGGCATATTTTTCACGGCAATATTGATTATCAGGCTGCCAAGTGCCCCGGGTTTTGTAATCGTCTGGCTAACTAACAAACCGGCTACATTTTGGATCGGTTGGGCGCTATATCCGACCGGTAAGTTTAGACGATAGTAGCGGTTGGATTGCTGGCTGGCTGGCACAAGGGTGCTGTGGTGGCTAGTTGGTGACTGCTTGAGTTGGACATCGACTTTTGTGTTGTGGCCTTGCACCGGCGCAGACACTAAACGCATGACAAAGATTATGGCTATTAAAATAAAGCATGCCGCCAGGTTACGTTTACGATAAATCCTGGGTCTGCCACGCGACTTCGTCGGATGTTCGTGTAGGCGGTAATCCTGGGCTGGGGGTTGTTTGCGAAGCATACACTTATTGTACGGTACGCCCATATGTATAGGGTCGTATTATGCCGGGTATGTGAAAAAGCTAACTGTTTTGCAATTTTGCCATGCTATATTTATAGGATAATTTAACCCAGTTGGCTGGGTAATCGGTAATCGGGGAGTTAATTTGGCAAAATATTCTTCACAAGTGGGCCTTACGAAAACAGACAAACCTTTCATGCTAGTTTTGCCACCGCTCCTTGTTACGTTGGTTTTTTGTTATGGCTTTGCCATATACCAGCCTAAATCAACTGCTGCTAACGCATCGTCGTCCCAAAGCATTCGGTCTACATCGCAGGCCACAATCTCTGGTCTCAAATTTAGTAAACCTTCTAAACTACCGGTAATAACAAATGACACGACAGCCAACCAGGCAACCAATTCGGGCAAAACAATACCCCAGTCGTCACCAAGCAGCACCCAGAGCCTGCAGGCGGCCGGCTCAAACGACGGCAGTCACAGCCACATCAATGTTGATTCACATAGCGGGGGATACAGGCAATACAACCTCCATGTAAGATTTAGCGGCTACGATTCCAGGTATTAAAGAATAATTAGTATTTACTTAGAGTAAGTAATTATTTATACTAGGGGAGTGAAGTCATTAGACGCCGATATTGCTGACTTGGAAGAAGCCATGAGACTCTTCTTCCAATTTATGAAACGCCCCCAGCACTGGGCTCGGGTTATGGCCCATGCCGGCGTAAACTTGGATCGCCCTTCCGCAATTATCCTGCACACCCTGGCCGGCCAAAGCTGTCGTGTCCAGGATTTGGCCAGCCAATTGGGCGTAGAAGCGCCTTCAATTACCCGCAAAACACAGGAGCTGGAAGCTATGGGATTACTGAGACGAGTGCCCGACCGAAATGACCGGCGCGCTATTGACTTGCGTATCACTACCCGCGGCAAGGCCCTGGTTAACCGGCTCTGGAAATCCCAACGGCTGCCGATGAGCCAAGTCCTGGAACGATGGCCAGCCAATGACCGCAAGCAACTCATCACCTTATTTTCACGTTTTAGCCAAGACCTGGCTGACCTTAATTATTCAACTCCAAAATTACCAACCACTAAACAGAAAGGGATCAACCTCTAATGTCCGAACCAACAACCGCCGAGCACCAGGAACGCAGCCATGCCGAAATCATGGTGGTTATCACTGCCCTGATGTTGGCCATGCTCTTGGCAGCCCTCGACCAGACGATTGTGTCTACGGCTTTACCAAAAATTGCCAGCGACTTGAAAGGTCTCAGCAAATACTCATGGGTGGCAACTTCCTACTTGCTAACCAGCGCCGTGGCCACGCCGCTATATGGAAAAATCAGCGATATGTTCGGCCGCAAAAAAATCTTCCAAAGTGCGATAATTATCTTTTTGGTCGGCTCGGCTCTCTGCGGCCTTAGCCAGAGTATGAACCAGCTGATAGTTTTTCGTGGGCTCCAGGGAATTGGTGCGGGTGGCTTGATGACACTTGTCTTTGCGATCATCGGCGATATTGTGCCGCCACGCCAACGTGGCCGTTACCAGGGTTATTTTGGCGCAGTTTTTGCGACATCCAGCGTGATTGGACCGCTGCTTGGCGGCTTCTTTACAGACCACCTAAGTTGGCGCTGGGTATTCTACATCAACCTGCCTATTGGCCTTCTGGCCCTGTCGGCCATCGCTGCCCGTTTGCACTTGCCGGTTCATAAAAGCCCCCACAAAGTCGACTATGCCGGCGCAGCTTTGATGGCAACCAGCGTGGTCAGTTTGCTGCTGGGAACTGTCTGGGGAGGTGTTGACTACCCGTGGATGTCTTGGCAGATTTTAAGTTTATTTGGCGCAACTGTTATCTCCGCCCTGTTATTCATCTGGCGTGAAACCAAAGCCGCCGAGCCAATCTTGCCGCTACGACTCTTCAAGAACGAGATTTTCAGCGTTACAACTTTACTGAGTATGGTCATCGGCCTGGTGATGTTCGGCGCCTTGATCTTCCTGCCACAGTACCAGCAAATTGTACGTGGCGACTCAGCCACTAAATCGGGATTGATGCTATTGCCGTTGATCGTCGGCATGATGACCGCTTCATTAACATCCGGCCGGCTGATTTCCAAAATTGGCCGTTACCGCAAATTCCCCATCGTCGGCAGTATTTTTGTGGTGATTAGCTTTTGGCTATTTAGCCACATAACTGCCACGACACCACGCTGGGAGCTGGGTGTTTGGATGTTACTGCTCGGTGCAGGTATTGGCCAGGTGATGCCCGTCCTAACTCTAGCTGTCCAGAACGCCGTTGATCGTAAAGATTTGGGTACCGCTACTTCGTCTGTAGTTTTCTTCCGAACCATTGGCAGCGCCATGGGCGCAGCAGTGTTTGGCGCAATTTTGTTAAACCGCCTGAGCCTGCATATTCGCCAATCAATCCCGGGCCAAGCAGGTGTACAGGCTGCCAAAGGCTTGCAGCACAGCGCTAGCAATTTGCAGACTTTGCCACCGTCAGTCGCACACACCGTGCTTAATGCTTTTGCTATGGCCTTCCATGATGTTTTCTTGATCGGCATTCCATTCGCTATAGTGGCGGTCGTGATTTCACTATTCTTAAAAGAGAGCCCTCTGCGCAGTGAAGCACGCGACGAGGCAGCCGGCGAAGGCCTTGAAGGCCCGTCACACGCTCTTTAGTCGCGCTACTGATATGATGGTGGGATGAAATCCTTTGTAGTCGGCGTTGCCGGCGGTTCTGGGTCCGGCAAATCAACCTTGGCTTTTGGTCTCTGCGAATCTTTACCAAGCAAAGTGATGATCTTCCATATGGATGATTATTTCCGGCCAGCCGATGAGATTCCAAAACGAGCTGGCATGCCAAATTGGGACGATCCGCGCTCGCTTTACTACAGCAAAATGGCAAAAGACCTGGCTGACTTGAAGGCCGGCAAATCGGTCACCATCAATACCAAAAGCCCTGACCTGAACCCTGACTTTTTGCGGACCGGCCAACGGATTCCGGTCAAATTCAACCCACAACCAGTCATCATTGTCGAAGGTTTCCTGGCGCTGTACTATCCAAAAATCCGCAAGCTGCTCGACCTTTCGGTCTATTTGGACGCGCCGTTTCAAACACACGTCGAGCGTAGAATCCATAGCAGCTTGCGCCTGGGCAATTTTCCGCCTGACTACCGTCGCCTGGTACTACGTCCAATGCACGACAGGTATGTAGCACCCAGCAAAGTCCAGGCAGATGTGGTTGTAAACGTTGCCAAGCTAAACCAAAAACAAGTGCTCGACAAAGTTACGCCGCTAATTGCTGCTAGGATTACCTAGACTTTTTGCTTTGGGCAGCGCGCCATTTGGCGATCTCACCGTGGTTGCCACTCAACAAAACTTTGGGGACTTCTAAGTCCCGGAAAACTTCTGGGCGCGTGTATTGGGGAAATTCAATGTTCTGGTCGTCGTCCTGGAATGACTCAATCTCGGCGCTAGTTTCGCCACCGAGCACGCCTGGCAAAAGTCGGACAACAGAATCAACCAAGATCATGGCCGGCAGTTCGCCGCCGGTCAGCACATAGTTGCCAATGCAAAATTGCTCGTCGACCCACTGCGTGACACGTTCGTCGTAACCTTCGTAACGCGGGCAGATTATGATCATGCCACTGGTCTCACTGGCAATCTGCTTGGCTTTGGATTGCTTGTAGACTTCACCGCGTGGCGTTGGCAAATAAACTTTGGCCGACGGATCATTGTGCTTGGCTTGTTCGATGGCTTTGCTGAGCGGCTCCACCATCAACAGCATGCCGTCGCCGCCACCGTATGGCGTATCGTCGACGGTTTTGCGTGGTCCAAGGCCAAAGTCACGCAGGTCAATCAATTCGTACTGCACAATCTGTCTATCGCTCGCCTTCCAGAGCATGCTGGCACTCAAGTAAGGCTTAAACACTTCCGGAAAAAGCGTGATAATTTGGATTTTCATGAGGTTACCACTGGAATTAATTCGGCGATTTTTTTGAGCAAGTCTTCTCGAGCCGCAACACGCTCTTCGAGATCTGAAAGATACCGCAGACGATCGATGCCAACAAAAACAGCAGTCGGTCTTCCCTTATTTAGAATGGCGACATCTTCGCCGGCTTCGGCTCGACGGGCTAGCGCTGAAACACCAATCCGTGAAGCGTCGGTTACAGTCACTAACGAATCGACGTTAACCATGTGCTTACCGTGTTCAGCTGTGCGCAATGTCTTATCAAGCTCGGGTGTCATATCAGTAGTCCTTTGGATCTATTTTACCCTAAAATCCAAACGAACCTCCGTAGAGGTTCGTTTGGTCACATAAAGCTCTCATCTTTTTGTGGAAGATGCTCGCAAGCGAGCTTTTGTTTTGTAGTGTTTTTGTTTGAGGCTTCTTTTAGTCTTTCGACTTGGGAATTACTATATCGAACCGTCGCTTAACGTGCAAGTCTAAATATCTAAGTCGTCTAGGTCGGCCAGCTCTTCGCGGGCGGCAGCCAAACGGTCGCTGGTTTCATCCTCTTTGGCGGCAGGCGTTTCTTCTGGTTCGTCAGCTGCTGGCTCAGCTGGTTCCGGGGCTTCGCTAGCTTCGGTTCCAACAGGCTGGTCAGCCTTTTCGTCTTTTTTGTGGGCCGGCTTGTCGTCGGTGTCGTCGCTGGACTTGGCTGGTGGCGGCGTGCCGTTGTCGACAATTTTCAAGTTATAACGAGCGTCATTCTTGGTACCCAGGGCACGCAGCAAAGTTCGCAGGCTTTGGGCGGTGGCACCGCGTTTGCCGATAACTCGGCCAAGATCTTCCGGGTCGACAGTCAATTCCAGCAATACGCCTTTTTCGTCGATAGTTCGCTGGATTTGTACGGCGTCAGGTTTGCCGACAAGCGACTTAACTACGTATTCAATGAATTGCTGGTCTATTTCACTCATAAGTGGCAGTATCCTCGGTTATTCAGTAATTATTATCTTAGTATAGCAAAGTAAGCTGGGCGGGATGTGAGAAATTTCGCCCTACAACTGCTTATTCGGCGGGGTTTTCTTCAGTCTCTGGAGCGACTTCTTCGGCTGGAGCTTCGGGTTCGGCAGCCGCTTCTTCTGCAGCAGGCTCCTCGGCCGGAGCTTCTTCGACGGCAGCTTCTGGAGTTTCGGTTTCTGCTGGAACTTCTACGGGTGTTTCGTCACTATTTTCAACGGCAGCCTCTTCAGCTGGGGCTTCTTCGGCTGGAGCTTCTGGCTCTGGCGGTCGGGTGCTTCGGCGCTTGTCAGGGTTACGAACAGTACCTTCTTTTTTGTCGGCGGCTTTCACCCATTTAGGCAGCTTGATACCTTCAGCTTTCAAAAGCAGGGCAGCCCGATCTGATGGTTGGGCGCCATGATCCAAATAAAATTGGGCCTTTTCTTTGTCGATTTGAACCGTTTTGCTGTGAGGATCGTAACTTCCCAGGGCGGCGACAACTTTGCCGCTGCTTGGGGTCCGGCGCGAGTCTTGGACTACGACGCGGAACATGGCGTGGCCTTTGCGGCCAGTGCGCTGCATGCGAATAACTAACATATTATTTAAATCTCCTTTGTCTCCATTTATTAAAGGTTTATAAAGACAATCTGTCCATTCTATAGATTATCGCCCCTGTTGTCAATCGTTGAAGCCAACTATTGTAAAACCATAGTACTTATGCTATAATTAGTCATTATGTCGCTGGCTCTTAAGACAAGTCTAGCTAAGGGTTACTGGAATCATAACTCTGGTGGTGAACACGCCATGAAACATATTGGTGATCTTGATGACGCTAATGAGTTGTTGGCTGCGAATGGTCAAGAAACAGTGGATCGGGACGAGCTTTATGATTATTTGGATCATAGCGGTCTCATCGTAGTTCGACAGATAAAAAATCGTGATGTTCTAGATGCAGTCGGTGTAGCTGTTGCCGATAAATACAGCCGTCCCGGCGTGATCGATGTCAAAAATATCCTTGTTAGCGAGTCACATCGTAATAAAGGCATCGCCGGATTTATGCTTGGTAAGCTGATAACTGATAGCATTGTGAATACGCGAGCAAATGTTTCAACGGCTTTCTATGGCAAGTCGTTAGAGATCGCTGACCAGTCCTATATTTTGCCAGGCGTCCACGTGATGTCAAGCGCTATAAATCTAGGTGACAATCTGCAAAAATTTATTGATTCCGCACCGCTCCACTGGAATGGCATTCGTAGCATAGATGACGGAGACATTACCACTTCGGAAGTTATTCGTGACGGCTCGACTGTGGCTACGCTCGAAAGCAATGGCTTTATTGACGCCAAAATCAAAGGTCAATCAGCGACCTACGATCACATTGCCTTTGCCGCAATTGCAGCACTCAACACTTAGCTCATCCTAAGGTACAATAGTTGCCATGGGTATTGCAGTTGCACTTTTGTTTGTGGCGGCAGTTGGGTCATTTTATATATTTAAATATCTGAGGATTCGCAAGCGAGAAGAAGCGATGGCAGCCTTTGCTTTGCAGCAAGGCTGGACGCCACTAGGTAATGACGCGGCCACGCTTACACAATACTTGCCCAGCTATTTGCGGCAAGCGGCGTCGATGGCCACTTCCAACGCGACAGCATTAAACCTGAACAGTATTTTGTTAAATAGCCTGTCAGGAAGCGACAGTCGGATCGATTTCGACATGGCTTATCAGGCCAACATAGATCAAGTAACGCTGGTGTTCTTTCAATATCAAATTACAGAGTACACGCACAGCCGCAATCCGCGAACCGGCTCCGAAGAAACACACAGCCACACCACCACATATGTAGTCATATGCGCCGGACTCAACAAAGTACAGCCCAACGTTTTGCTGCTGCATCACAGCTTACTCAGCAAATTTGATGATATAGGCAAGCATGGCGGCATGCAGCAATTGCACTTGGAAGGTGATTTTAATAAAGAGTACGACACCTACACAGTGCCGCACGGCGAAGTCGATGCTCTGACACTACTCACACCAGATGTTATGGCTATGTTGATGGATCAGCTAGAAAAAACGTCACTCCAATTCAACGGCCAGGCAATGATGCTGAGCATGGAAACTGGTAACTTGAACCCGAAGATGATTATGCCGCTGTTGAACAGTGTGGTGGCTATAGTCCGCAAAGTCGACCACTTGCCCGACAGCAAACCAGCAACCGAACCCGCTCAACCAGCGGCATCAGCTGCCTGATTATTTCTCTTGGTAAAAAGCGAGGGCAGCTTCGGCGGCTTTTTGTTGGGCGGCTTGCTTGCTAGGTCCACTGCCCTGGCCGCGAAGTTTGCCATTTACGTAGACGCCAACACTGAATGTCTTGTCGTGGTCTGGCCCTTCTTCGGCCATGACTTTATAAACCGGCGTAGCCGTTTCGGCAGCTTGGGCGCGTTCTTGCAGGTGCGATTTAGGATCCATCCATGAACCGGTTTTGAGGATTTCGTCGAAGGTGCTCAGGATGTTTTCGGTGATGAAAACTTTGGCGGCATCATAGCCTTGGTCAAGGTATAACGCACCGATGACAGCTTCGAAGCTGTTGGCCAGAATTTGGGCACGAGCGCGTTCAGTGCCGCGCTTTTCACCGCGGCTCAACCGCAAGAGTGGTTCAAAACCAGCTTTAGCAGCCGCTGCGCCGATTGATTCAGTGCGGACAAGCGAGCTGCGCCAGTTCGTTAAAATTCCCTCAGGATCCGGGTAGTTGCCGTACAAAAATTCCGTAACAACCAGTTCCAGCACGGCGTCACCTAGAAACTCCAAACGTTCGTTGTGCTCTTTGACGCTTTTCTTATGCTCATTCAAGTAAGAACGGTGCGTAAAAGCCGTCACCAGTATTTCAATATCGTTAAAGGTAGTGTGCAGTTTGTCGGTGGCAAAAGCCTGGTAAGCGGCGGTGTCCATAGCGGTGAGGTTAGAATTTGCCCTCTCGGATTTTCTTCATGCCAACGAGGATTAGTTTGCCGATGTCGTCGTAAGCAATCTTGTCGACAGCTTCGGCGGCCGGCAGCCATTTGATATCATTCAACCAGTCTTCCGGGTTCAATTTGTTGGTGTCGCCTTTGGCTTCGACCAGCCAAATGTGCATCGTCATCAGTACTAACGAATGGTTACGGCGGTAGCGAAAGTTGACCTTGCCCAGCCAAACATGAACTTCCATGTCCTGTAATCCGGTTTCTTCACGGATTTCGCGCTCGGCAGTCGCACCAGGCTCTTCGCCTGGCTCAACGTGCCCTTTCGGGATTGTCCAACGGTTTTTGGCATCCTGCATCAATAGGATTTCTAGCTTGCCGTCTTTATCGCGGCGGAAAACAACCCCACCAGAAGTTGTTTCACGTAGTACTTCGTCAATCACCGGCCGGCGGGTGACTAGTTTTTTGATGCCGTTAATTGGCTTGGGGCGTTGCATTATTTGTCCGCCTTTTTGGGTTTAGCGGCTGACTTTTTAGGCACGGATTTTTTGGCGGGGGCTTTCTTGGTGGCGGCTTTTTTAACAGGCTTGGCCGGTTCTTCACGTTCACGCAGCAAGGTGCCAAGGACGCCATTAACAAATTTGGATGAGTTGTCGCCACCGAAGGCTTTGGCTAGTTCAACCGCTTCGTTGATGACGACTTTTGGTGGTACGTCAGCTTCGTTTTCCAATTCATAAAGACCCATTCGCAAAACCAGCCGGTCCATCCGCGCAATTTGGTCAATCGGCCACTCCGGCGCTACCGGCTGGAGCTTGGCGTCGAGGGATTTGGCTTGTTTGCTGACACCTTTGACTAGCTGGTCTATGAAATCGACATCGTCCAGCATGTCTTTGTAGCGGCCGATGTTGCGTTTCAGTACGGCATCCAAATCAAAATCAATATCACCGGCGTCGTCGCGTAGTTCCTGCTCGTAAAGGGTTTGCAGGACAATAATTCGACCGAGATGTCTGTTCGATGCCATTAGCGAACTCCGTTCGCCGTAGGCTGTAGACAGTAGGCTGTAGACAGTAGTAGCACAGCAGTAGAAGTGTTTATGGCATTGCGCGGGTGATTCGATGTCTTCATGGCTAAATTTTTAAAATCTTGCGACTACTACAGACTACGGTCTACTTGCTACTGACTACGGCAGCCTTGCTGCTTTCGCGTTTGGTGGTGCGGACTTTGACAGGTGATTTAGCATTGACTTTACGAGCCAACTTCAGCACCAGGTGACTGCGGCGAGTGCCGGTCTTGCGGGGGCTGGTACGCTTTTTGGGCTTTCCCATGATTTACAATCCTTTTTACAATTTCAAACTTACCTATATGATAGCGGAATCGCCGACTTTTCTCAAGAGGTCGGACTAAATTACAAAATTGACGAGCTTGCCGGCAACGTAGATGGTTTTCTTAATGGTTTGGCCTTCGAGGTAACCGGCAATTTTGCTGTCCGCTTTAACGGCTTCGACGACTGCTTTTTCGTCGGCGTCGGCCGCGACTTGAAGATTGCCTCGCAGTTTGCCATTGATCTGGACAATCACTGTTATTTCGTCAGTTGCCAAATACTTTTCGTCAAACTTCGGCCAACTGTCTTTGTGAACTGTAGTGCTGTGGCCAAGTTGGTGCCACAAATCTTCAGCAGCATGCGGCGCGAACGGCGCCATACAGGCTACGACATTTTGCAAGGCTTCCTGCCAAACATCACTTTTGCCAAAACCGCCGGTTTTCAATTTGTACAAATCGTTGGTGCACTCCATCATAGCGGCAATGGCCGTGTTATAGCGATTGCCTTCCACATCTTCGGTGACTTTTTTGATCATTTTGTGGACCGCGCGCAAAACTTCCGAAGTATCAGTGGTGTCATCTCGAACGTTAGTCGAGAGATCCGTTACAGATTCCTCGACTTCGCTCGGAATGACAGTGGCGTTATATTCCTGCACTAAATTCCAAACGCGACTGATGAAGCGATGCGTGGCGGGCACGCCTTGTGGATCCCATTTGGCCCACAGCTCCAGCGGTGCGGCAAACATCAAATACGTTCGCAGCGCATCAGCGCCATAGCCTTGGTCGATTATGTCCAGAGGGTCGACGCCGTTGCCTTTGGACTTAGAAAACATCTGGCCGTCACTGGCCGTGACTTTGCCATTGAACAGGAATTGTTTGAACGGTTCTGGATTTTTGAGTAAACCAATTTTGGTAAAGAATCTTGTTACGAATCTGGCATAAAGCATGTGCGCTGTGGCGTGGTCAGCGCCGTTGTAAAAATCAATCGGCATCCACTTGTTGGCCACGTCGCTGCCGAAAGCCTGTTGCTGGTTGTGTGCATCGAAGTAACGAAGGAAGTACCAGCTGCTGCAAATGTAGGTGTCCAGCGTGTCGGTTTCGCGTTCGGCTTTGCCGCCACACTTTGGACAATCAACTTCCAGCCAATCTGTTGCCCGCGCCAGCGCACTGCGTCCATCACCAGATGGCTGGAAGTCATCCAGTTCCGGCAAAATAATTGGCAATTGGTCTTCCGGCACCAGCACCGCGCCGTCTTTCGGACAATTCACAATGGGAATTGGCGCGCCCCAATACCGTTGCCGGCTGACGCTCCAGTCGTTCATGCGGTAATTAACTTTTGGTTCAGCCTGCTTGGTTTTTTCCAGGTGGCGAACTATGATTTCGCGAGCTTCGTTGGCATCTGTCCCGTCAAATTTATCGGAATTTATAAGTTTGTTATTTTCATCGATAACATCGATGATTGGCAAGTCGAAAGTTTTGGCAAACTCTTGATCACGTTCGTCATGAGCCGGCACGGCCATGATCGCGCCAGTGCCATAGCCACCTAGGACATAGTCGGCAACCCAAACTGGGATTTTGGTATCGTTCACAGGATTTACGGCATAAGCGCCGGTGAAAACTCCTGTCTTTTCTTTGTTGGCTTGGCGTTCAACTTCGGATTTTTTCTGGGCTTCACGGACATAATTTTCGACGACCTTTTTCTGGTCGGCAGTTGTCAACTTTTCAACAAGCTCA
>DASZPJ010000008.1:0-52040 GCA_035550295.1 Saccharimonadales bacterium (SeqCode) | reverse complement strand
AGCCACCGAAGAGCAAGTGGCTGACGCTATCGCCTGGGCTTTCGAAGCCATGCAACCAGCCATTAAATTGCAGGAAGAACTCATCAAAAAAGTCGGCGTAACGGCCCAGGAATATACCTTGAGCCTGCCGGAGCCGTCAATCCAGGAGACCGTCGATAAATGGCTGGAAGGCAAATTAGGCGAAGACCTGCGCAAGCCATACCCGGAACGCAACGTGTTGATCGCCCAACTGCGCGACGACATGCACGCCGAACTGGCTGACAAAATTGAAGATTACTCCGGCGTGCAGACTGATTACGACGACGCCTTCCAGCTGGCTGTCCACAAAGACGTTCGCAAAGGTATCGTCGAACACAGCGTCCGTCCTGATGGCCGCAAACTGACCGAAGTCCGCCAGCTAAGCAGCGAAGTCGGGATTTTGCCACGCGCCCACGGATCCAGCCTGTTTACCCGTGGCATTACCCAGGCGATGAACATCGTCACGCTGGCACCGCTCAGCTACGTCCAGCTGGTCGACACCATGGAAAAAGAAGGCGAACGCCGCTACATACACCACTACAACGCACCTGGTTATACCGTTGGTGAAATCAAGCGCCTGGGCAGCCCGGGCCGCCGCGAAATTGGTCACGGTTACCTGGCAGAGCGTGCCGTTAGCCCGGTTTTGCCATCCGAAGCCGACTTCCCATACATGATCCGCACCGTGACTGAAATCATGAGCCAGAACGGTTCCACCAGCATGGCCGCGACTTGTTCCAGCGTTATGGCGCTGCTCGACGCCGGCGTTCCTCTGAAGAGCCCGGTCAGCGGTATCGCCATGGGCCTGATGATGGAAGGCGACAAAGCCTTTGTGCTAAGCGACATCGCTGACGCCGAAGACTTCGCTGGCGACATGGACTTCAAAGTTACTGGTACGCCAAAGGGAATCACCGCGCTGCAGATGGATATGAAAGTCCATGGTTTGCCGGTCACCGTGCTGAAACAAGCCTTAGAGCAAGCCAAAGATGGCCGGGCTTTCATCCTGGAACATATGCTGACCACCATCAGCAAGCCAAACGAAATGAGCCCATACGCACCACGTGTTGAATCCATCCAAATTAACCCCGACAAAATCCGTGAAGTCATTGGTAAAGGCGGCGAAGTGATCCAAAAGATCACGGCCGAAACCGGCACCCAAATCGACATCAAAGACGACGGTACGGTGATGATTGCCAGCCCGAACGGTGAATCAATCGCCGCAGCCAAACAGTGGATCAGCGATATCGTAGCCGAACCGGAAGTTGGCGCAATCTACAAAGATAAGCCAGTCGTGTCCGTCATGGACTTCGGCGCGTTCGTGCAAATCATGCCCGGCAAAGACGGCTTGGTTCACATCTCGGAACTCAGTGAAGACCGTGTCGAGAAAACCAGCGATGTCGTCAAAGAAGGCGATAAAGTAACCGTGAAGTTGGTCGCCATCGACGACCGCGGCCGCCTGCAACTCAGCATGAAAGCCGCCGCCCGCGAACTCAACGACAAGAAATAGAACCTATCCAAAGCCATGCCCACCGCTAAGCATAAGAAAGAAGCCAGGAGTATCCAAAGCCAAATTGGGACAGCATTGCCAAACTTGGTCGTAGCTTTTTTGGTCGGAAGGTGGGGACTTCATTCGCTGCAGACCGCAATTAAGAATGCTACGCTCTGGAATATTACGGAGGTGATCGTAGCGGCTTATGTCGTATATTGCTTGCTGAATTCTATTCCAGGCGGCATAAGAGGGAAATTTGATGATGATTAGCCGACTCGATAAATGGCACAAAACGCGGCTTGGCTTGTTGGTTTTTGGCCTGCTCGAGCTGGCTATAACTTACGCTTTCGTTTCTTTAGCGATCGACCGCGGCAACTTGTGGTGGTATCTGTTAACACTGATATTCCTGGTTGGAACTTTGCAAAACCTCATCAAATTAATCGGAACTTTCTTCCATGGCAAAAGACGATAAAGCCACAAGGCTAGAAGCAATTCGGCAGAAGATTTTGGATGATGACCCGACGCCGGAACTGCGCCAAGGCGCGACGCAGCTGGTGTTCGCGGATGGTAATCCGGATGCCGAAATTGTGTTCATCGGCGAAGCGCCGGGCAAGAATGAAGACTTGCAGGGCAAACCGTTTGTCGGTGCTGCCGGCAAATTCTTAGACCAAATGCTGGAAATGATCGGCCTGCAACGCAAAGACATCTACATCACCAATATCGTGAAGTATCGTCCGCCGAACAACCGCGATCCGTTGCCCGAAGAAAAGTCCGCCTTTTTGCCATATCTGGAGTCCCAACTAGAAGTAATGCAGCCGCTGGTGACAGTCACGCTTGGCCGCCACAGCCTGAATTGCTTCTTGCCGGACTTACAAATCAGCCAAGTCCATGGCCAGCCAAAGCGATTCCAACTCCACTTCCACGGACGTTCAGGAGACCATGGTGTGGATGCGGTGCAAGGCGACGATGAGCACCTGACTGAAGCGTACGAAAGTACGAAGAAGGAAGGCGCGGAATCGGCAACGCGGCAACGCGCCGCAAATGCTGGCAGGGTTGCCGGCTCTGCCGGGAAGCAGGACAGCATGTCCATGGTTCTCCTGCCTTTGTTTCACCCGGCCGCGGCATTGTATAACGGAGCGATGAAGCAGACGCTGATAGACGACTTCGCGCTCATCCCAGCAATTATCGAGAAGATTAAAACATCTTAATTAACACGCATTAGAAAGGAATCTATGCAACCAAATAATAACCCTAAACCAAACCGGCCACCGCGGAATAACTCCGGTGGACAAAACGGACCAAAGAAACCAAACGGTCCACGCCGGCCGCAAGGCGGACAAGGTCGCGGTAAAGGCCAAGGCCAAAAGCCTGCTGGCCAAACCATTAGCAGTTCGCTAAGTACTTCGCGCGGCCAGGCCGTTCGCGCCCAAAAGCGATCACAGATGGACGCTCAGCGGATTGCCAACCAACACCTGTCAGCCGAACACAATGGCGCACCACAGCGTGCCAACTTCATTGACGACAGCCCACGGCTAAAAGTCGTCGGACTCGGCGGTATGGACGGCGGTGGATCCAAAAATATGATCCTCGTTGAATACATGAACGACGCCGTGATTTTGGACTGCGGCAACGACCTTGGCGTTGACTTGCCAGGCATCAACTACGGCATCGCCGATACGGCGTACCTGGAGCAAATCCAGCACAAACTGCGGGCTTACGTCATCACCCACGGTCACCTTGACCACATCGGTGGTTTGCCGCACATCGTGCCAAAGTTCCCGGCACCGATTTACGGATCTAAATTTACCATTGGCCGCGTCGAAGAAATCTTCGAAAACTTCGGTTTGCCAATGCCTGATGGCTTTGAACTCAAAACCGTGACGATGAACGAAAACACCCACGAACGCCTAAAGATTGGCGAGTTCTTTGTAGAACTCGTGCGCATCACGCACTCCATTCCTGGCAGCACCGTAATTGTGCTGGACACGCCAGTTGGACGGCTGATTAACACCGGTGACTTCCGGCTTGATCCGAACCCGTTGGACCACGAGCGCACCGACACCGAGCGCTTAATTGAACTCGGCAAAGAAGGCGTTTTGGCGCTGTTGAGTGAATCGACCACGACTGAACGGCCAGGCCGCACCCCAAGCGAATCAACCATAGAGCAGACGTTCATCGACATCATGGACAATGCGCCGGGCCGCATTTTTATCGGCCTGTTTAGCACCAACATGAACCGTGTCCAAATGATCATCAATGCCGCTGTCCACCACAACAAAAAAGTGGCGATGGACGGTCGCAGTATGGTCAGCACGCTAGAAATGGCAGTGCGCCACGGTTTTGTGCGCATTCCAAAGGGTACTTTTGTGCCAATTGCCAGCGCCGCAACGATGAAAGATACCGACCTTGTCGTGGTTTGTACCGGTTCTCAGGGCGAACCGAGCTCAGCCTTGCAGCGGATGAGTAATGGCGAACACCGCCACGTCAAACTCAAAGAACAAGACACCGTAATCCTATCCAGCACGCCGATTCCATACTCTGGCAACGACGGCGCTATCCGCACTATGGTCGACGAATTGCTAAAAAAGAACGTCCACGTCTTCCGCCACGAAAGCCGCGAAGTCGATGGGATTGGCCCGTTGCACGTTTCTGGTCACAGTAGCCGCGACGAATATGCCGACATGATCAACATGACCCAGCCGAAGTTCTTCATCCCGATTTACGGCGACTACACGGCCAAGAAATACCACGTAGACCTGGCTGTTGAACAGGGGATTCCGCGTGCTAACACACTGAATGTTGGCAACGGTGAAGTGATCGCGTTGAGCCCGGACAAAATGGAAGTCATTGGCGAAATCCCGCACGGCACCATCCTGGTTGACCAAACCGGTGCCATCGTTAGTAACGTTGTCGTCAAGGACCGTGTGCTGCTCAGCGAAGAAGGTTTGGTGGCCGTCGTCCTGACGATTGACCGCAAAAACGGTTCACTCATGACCAGTCCGGACATCATCAGCCGTGGCTTCATTTATATGCGTGACAACGAAGAGATCATGAACGGCTTGCGCAACGAACTTAAGCGCGCCGTCCAGCAACGCTACAAGCGTATCGACCTGGACCGCTTCAAGCAAGAACTCAAAGACCACGTCACGCACTATCTGTTTGAACACACCGGCCGCAGCCCGATCGTCATCCCGGTTGTTAATGTAATTTCCGGTGGCCAAGGTGGTGGCAAGCAGGCTGGCGGTGACCAGAACAAACCGGCTGAACCACAAAAAACTCCCGAAGAAATTGCTGCCGACCAGCAAAAGCGTTTCCAGGAAATGCGTGCCCGCTTGCTGAGCCAAGATCCACGCGTCGACTAGATTGACCCTCATTGAATTAGATTGTATAATAGCTGTAAGATGAGTGTTTCCTCACACGAGCAACGGCTTGAAATACAGCCGGGCCAGATTTTGAAATTTGCTTACCTCTCGGGTTTAGTGGAATTTGAAGATCAATTAGCCGGCCTTGTTAGCCCGGGACATAATGCCGATGAATGGGATTGCCGGACTGGTTTGGACCGTGTTGTTCGACCAGACAAAACGAATGGCTCGCTAACAGATATTATGATCGTGGCGTTTCAAGATCCACGGGCACGTTTAGCCGATGCAGTTGCTGCCCACGAAGCAGGTGAGAAGCGCTTTCGCGGCCAGGATATTAAAGTCGCCAACACGGCTTTGTCCGGCGTTGAAGCTGATGAAAAGATCCTTGGTTTTTGGTTTAGGGCTGTAGCCATGACTGGCAAAAAAACGAAAGGTCCGGTTTCGGCCGACTTGTGGTATGTGCCGCGCACTGCGGAATGGTACATTGACGGCCAAGCCGAGACGGTCAGCACCGTCCGTCGTATTCCTTCAGTTTTGCGTTATGACCGGCCGGGCTTTGAAAAGCTGGACCAATCAGCCATTGCCCGGGGTAATGCCGCGATGCGTAATGGTGGTATGACAGCAGCCCGTCCTTCAGTTCGTTCAGGCGTCCTCTACGAAGGCCGCACCAATATGTAACATCCAAACATAAGGGGATTGACAAAAGTTGTAATATTTGCTATAGTAATAGTATGAACGAAAAGGGTAATCAACCACCCCAACCAGAAATGGAGCTCACTGAAGCGCCAAGTACCTGGGTGTATTTGCGACCGGAAGTTTGGGAAGTGGCGCGAACTGACGAAGCGCTGCGAACCCGCTTGGAACATGCCGATAGAATGGTGGCCCGTTATGGTGGAGCGGAGCCTGGTTCGGCCGGCTGGAAGGCAAGCCTGGCAATGCAACTTGCCGTGGAAGCCGAGGTAAGGCAAAGATTCCCCGATTTGATCCCGCCGGAGCCGGATACGAATCCTGCTGGACAACCCTAGACCGTAAGCGGTTTTGATCATATAATAAACACCAGGTATGGCTACCAAAAAGAAAAAGACAACTAAAAAGAAGAAACCAGTTGCCGCGGAAGCGGTAATTGAGCGATCACCGTTTTGGGCGCTATCCGGCGCCGTACTGATGATGATTGCTGCCGTTTTCTTATTACTAGGTGGTTTTGGCACTGGCGGGCCATTGCCGATCAACCTATTCCATGGTGCCTATTGGCTATTTGGCTGGGCCGGCTACCTGACACCGGTGGCATTGATGTACTGGGGCATCGTCAAATGGAATGCCGAAGACCGCCGGATTCCACTGGGCAAATTGTGGGGCATGCTCTTCTTTGTAATTTTCGGCGCTGCTTGTGCTGATACGACGTTTGCCAATCATATAAATAACGCCTGGCAAGCCGGTTACGGTGGGCAAATTGGCCACGGCATTGGTTTTGTGACGCTGAGTGTGCTTGATAAACTGCCGGCATCATTACTGTTTTTGGTGATGACTGCGCTGGCTGCTTGCTTTGGTTTTGGTGTATCGCCGAAAGTTTTGCTAAAGATCTTTAAACGAGAAAAATCTGAAGATGGCGAAGAATCAGAACTGGCGGCACTGAAGTCCAAGGCTGCTGAGCAACCGGGCTTCAAGTTAAACGAAGGTGTACCAGTAATGCACCACAGTCCTGGTGAATCAGCGCCAGCTCCAAAGCTGACATCGCTGAAGAACACCGCCGAGAAGCTGACTTCCAGCCAAAGCCACGACGCCTTAACGACCGCATCAGATCCAAACTGGCAGTTCCCAAGCATCGACTTACTGAACCAAAAGCAAGACAAAGCCGATGCCGGCGACGTAAACGCCAACGCCCAGATCATCCACGACACATTCGAGAACTTTAATATTGAAGTCGAGATGGAAGGCGCCAACATTGGCCCGCGCGTTACACAGTACACGTTGAAACCACCAACAGGGGTAAAACTGACCAAAATTACCGCGCTGGAAAACAACCTATCGCTCGACTTGGCGGCCACCAGCATTCGTATGGAAGCGCCGATTCCGGGCAAACGAGCCGTTGGCATAGAAGTTCCAAACGTCAAATCGGCCACCGTCCGCACCAGCTCAATCTTGCTTAGCCCGCAGTGGCAAGAGCAGCAAAGTCCGCTGGCCCTCGCCATCGGTAAGGATATTTCCGGCGCGGCGATCGTTACCGACTTAGCCAAAATGCCTCACTTATTAGTCGCCGGCCAGACCGGTTCCGGTAAGTCAGTGATGATCAACACCATCCTAACCAGCCTGTTATATAAGAACTCACCAGCTGACTTGAAGCTGATTTTGGTCGACCCTAAACGCGTTGAATTAAAACCATATGACGACATTCCCCACCTATTAACTCCTGTCATTGTCGAACCAGAAAAATGCATCAGCGCCCTTAAGTGGGCAGTCGCCGAAATGGAGCGACGCTACCACGCGCTGAGTGAAGTCGGCAAGCGCAACATCGGCGAATACAACAACCTCAAAAAAGAAGAGGGTATGCCGTACATCGTCATAGTCATTGATGAGTTGGCCGACCTGATGATGATGGCCGCCCGTGACGTTGAAGCCTTGATTGTCCGGATCGCCCAAAAGGCTCGTGCTGTCGGTATTCACTTGGTACTGGCCACCCAAAGGCCTTCTGTAGACGTAATTACCGGCCTAATTAAAGCCAACGTTCCTGCTCGTATCGCCTTTACGACTGCTAGCCAGGTTGACTCACGAACTATCATCGACCAAGTTGGTGCCGAAAAACTGCTTGGCCAGGGTGACATGCTGTTCCAAACGGCTGATATGCCAAAACCAAAACGCGTCCAGGGCGCGCTGATCGGCGATGACGAAACATCCAAAGTTACCGATTTCATTCGTATGCAACGACCACCACAGTATGATGATGAAGTCGTCAGCCAGCCGGTGCAGATTGGCAAGGGCGGCGTGGTGGCTGAAGTTGGCGGTGGTGACGTTGATGACGACATGTTCCGCGACGCCGTGCACGTAGTGATCGAAAACCGCAAAGCCAGCACCAGCCTGCTGCAACGACGCTTGCGGATCGGTTATGGCCGTGCCGCTCGTTTGATCGAACAAATGGAAGAGCAGGGCATTATTGGCCAAGCCGATGGATCGCGACCGCGCGAAGTCCTGGTCCACTCTATGGATGACGTATTCGGTGGCGGCGCCGGTGGTGGCACGCCCGATGAAGTCCTCGACGAAAACTTCGGCGAAGAGTAAAAACTGGCTGGCGTGTATGAGTATTGACGCTCCAGAACAACCAGCCGAAAAAGCTGACACCGGAGAACTGCATAGTCCAAATCAACTTGAGCAATCGTTGGCCGAGTTAAAGCCCATTGCTTTTCAAGATAAGAATGGTGTTGAGCGTCATCCCAATCCAATCGCGGCGGAATGTTACGCTTCGCCAGAAATCCAAGCAAGCGTCAGCGAGCATTTTGAGTGGGTGGATGGTGAAATGCAGTCGATTGAGGAGACTCTCGACCGGCTCACTGAAACCGAGGCCCAAGGTGAGCGACCAATGCCCTTCGACCCGCTGACTGACGATCTATTGCGTCAGGTACTGCAAACGGCAACCGAACAGCTCCCAGGCCTTAGCCGAACGACAACAAAAAGAGTTCCGCACCAAACAACCTCGGGCATTATTTTCAAACGTAAACACACCGAATACAAAGACGAGCCAATAACTGAAAAAGTTCCCGGCTACACTGGCAGCCTGGAAGACAAGGATACGCATCGACGCTGGCGGGAAGCAATTGGCGGCGTGACTCGCAGTGAATACGGAACCAAACCCGAAGATTTGCCGGCCGTACAGCAACGCGTACAAGAAACGCTGACTGACATACTCACTGGCACAGAGCCAACCTGGAGCGAAAAGACGGCCAGGTATAACGAGACCAAACTACCGTTGTTGGCTACCAAGGTACGGGATAGTGGGATTACCGCCGAGCAAGTCGCCGATATGTCATGGGAAGACGTCGCAAAGTTAGTACCAGAGGTGGTCCAGCTATTTACTGACATCCAAGCTGGTGTTAGCCGACAGAGTGAAGCGGCTTTTTACGAAGGGTTAATGCAGATAGAATGGCGTCTCAGGGGAGCGGCTCCAGTTGGCTGCCAGACGATAGCCCGGATATATTATGACGAGCAGCTGCTCGAAAAAATGGCTGATTTTCAGCAGCGCGTCCGGCAGTTCAGGAAAGATCCGGAAGAAACCACAATCGCCGTACAATCAGCTGCTCAAGAATTTTTAGACGAACAGCACGAAAGCATTGCCGGATTCTTCGACGGACACGAGCAAGCCGACACTTTATATATTCACGGAACGCCCTACGCGCCCCGGGTTATAAAAAGTGGCGCGTTAAAGCCTACGCACGGCATGTCGGACGATGAGTTTACCTTTACAACAGATCATGGCGCTGGAACTGTCGCAGGCGTAGAAGGCGCGCGAGGGGTTCACTGGGCAACGGCGCTAGGCGGCATGAACTACGGTCACGATGATAGCCAAGAGCAAGTTGCACGCAGGTTGCGCAACCATCTGCACGAACGGGGCGGCGAGCATTTCGCCGAGGAAGAACTGGCTAAAGGTGGCATTGGCATGGGTCGTTTTACCATGCGATTGGGCGATCTTATTTCGGTTACACCATATGGTGGATCGCCCTTGACTTCATCAGAAAATTTGCGGAATAAACGCCAAACACCAAAAGCAAAGTATGGCGTAGTCGAGCTGACACCGCGCGGCTGGGAGCAAGTCGTTGACAGGTTGAGCATTGGCAAAAATGTCAGCGACTCGGCATATGTGGCAGCTCCAGAACACCGTGATTTAAATGAAATGTATGACTATAAGTATCCAGTTGATTTGATGATGATTGGCGTTCCATCGCAGGATCCGGACACGATCAAGCAAGCCTTACGCGACCGAGGTTGGAGTGAGGAGCAGATTACCAAACAAACCTACATGTACGAAGAGTTTGGCGATGGTCGGAAGCGGTTGCAGGCCGAAGCGCTAGCTCATCCTAAGTTTGCTCATGGCGTAGTAGTGCCAATTCGGGAGGATCTATAAACTGTGCCGGCAAAACAATCATCTCACGGCAAAAAACCTTCAGTCCGGCTGCAGCGCTTCTTGGCAAAGCGGTCGCATGGCCGTAACGACGCCTGGGTGGACGGCTGGAGTTTTATACATTTGCTCAGCGGCGTTTTATTGGGATGGATCATGCCGCCACTGGCAGCCGTTACCGTCATGATATTGTGGGAACCCTTCGAAATATTTGTTTTATCACCGTTTTTGGCGCGCTACCACATAGTTTTTGGCTATGAATCTTTACGTAACTCACTGTCAGATATTGTGTTTGATATCGCCGGTATCTGGTTCGGTTACTACATAGTGTTGTTATTTGTGTCGCCACCGCTTCATTTGTTTTAGAACCATGCTAAGCTTTAGAAAATGGGTGACAAAAATCCTCACGAGTTCGGGGCAAAACTAACATTTGACTTATTAAGACACTGGAAAGTCCAAGCGGCAGCTACTACTTTGGTGGCCCTGCTTGCAACAGATGTGGCAGTGATCGAAAATGCCCACAATTCAGAGGCTCAATCGACCCTTTGCGAGGTCGATTGCGGCCGCATTGCACTCGCTTCCGTTCTGCCAGATTTGCCGGATGAATCGCATCCTAAGCCACATAAGCATCAAGCAGAACTTCCATCGCCCCCACAACCACAGGCATCCGAACGGCAGCCTAAACATGCTTGGCTGGAAGCAGAACAGGAAACTTTACCCGCCAAATCATCACCGCCACCAAAGAAACCTCTACAGGCGCTTGTCGGCTCAGTGTTATCCCTGTTAGATCGCCCTAAAATGCGTCCGCCAGTGCATCACAAACATCACCACCCAGCAAAGCCACAACAGCTGAATCCGCTCAAGGACCTGGCTGGCAAAATTGGCATCGATGATAGTTTCCCCCAATGCGATAACAAATCGTTGGCTACCAAAGACCACCAACATCACCGGGCCGCAGTCAGGGTCGCCGGACTGAACGAGATTAGTTTGCCCAGCCTGATGACTCCATGCCTAGGCCTGCAGAAAGGTAAAATTAAAGTTTCAGAACTGGATTGGTTAAAAGGCACAGCACCGAAAAACAGGATGGTTTACTCTTTTGCCATCAACCCAGGACGCCAAAGTCCGCTCTGGCTACAGGATGATAGAGCGCCATGTCGGGTAAACGGCCCGGAGAGTTGTTACGAAGAATACGGCCGCGACTATGCCAGGGAAAACATCAAAGAGCGCTTAGAGCCCAATGCCAAAGCGGTTGGCTTGAAGTTGCCTAAGGGCATGATGGTTTGGATTGACGTTGAAGGGCCTGACTACTACCAGCAAGGTTCAGCCAAAGCCAAGCAAAATAACCAAGCGGTAGTTTCCGGCATGATAGCGGAATATAACCGCCTGGGCTACAACACGGGTATTTATACGCTGGAGCGGGAAGTGCCGGAGATTTTCGGATCGATAGATCCCAGCAGTAAATTACACGAACAGCCCGTCTGGCTACCCACCCATGGCTACAGTCCGAAGTATGCCTGTACGCAGAAAGCTCCCGGGCTGGGCGAGACCGTCATGGTCCAGGATCAAACTGTAGTGCACGGCGAAGTGTATGATCACGACACCGGCTGCTAGAAACCGCTACTGCTTGGTTTTTTAATAATTTAAGGTAAAGTATCTGACATGAAAACTTCTATGCACGAAACGGCTATTCCCGGCCACCGGCACATGGGTCGGCCGGTCAGGCGCTTTTTATCAGGATTGTTGGTCAGCCAGGCCACCAACGAAACTGGAACCCGAGAGTTCAGGTTGGCACGGGGCCGCTTGTTGGATGGAATTGATGTTGCTTTCATGCTTCACGACCGCGACAGCTACTTGCCCGAGCGCAGCCCACACTCTGAAACAGACGAAAAAGGTTACCGCAAGCTGACTTTAGCCGGTGAACCACGCCATGACATCCCAACTATCATCTTTGGCCAACACCCTGAACCTGCCGAGGCTGGGCTGACTGACAAAATTGCCGAATACATTGTCCAAGGCGTATGCCCGAACGGCTATATGAACTATAGTTTTACCGTTTTGGGTAACGGCGGGATTAAGTGGTACGGTGCACCCAACGTTACAAAAAGACCTGATGATGCCATCCTGAGGAGTTGCGATGTGCTGCAAACCCGTCCGTTACTAGAAGCCGCGGTCCAGGTCGAGTCCCTCAACGCAGTCGCCCTCGATTAGCCCTGTAAACAACTCATGCTTGTGTTATTTATCACGCAGGAGTAGGATAATCTTGTAATTTAATTCTTAAATCCTCACGGGAGAGAAAAATGAGTTTAACAGGAGAAGTTCCACACGTTTTAGGTGATGGTAGTGTTTTAGGTGTGCCCGGTGTACGTGTTTCGGAAGAAGGTATCGAAGGTGTTGATCACTACGGTGTAGTAATGGGTGCGGTTGATCAAAGCGGTGCACTGCGCGGCGCTTATGAGACCGACATCGATGCTTATTACGAATTGCCAACTTTAGCTGGTCTGGCTGAAGCACACAGCTTCTTGGATGCGGAAGAGCAAGACTTTACTGGTGGCTCTGAAGCTGCCCGCTTGGCAGAAATTGATAAGGCAACGGCTGCTGTTCTAGCCGCTGCAGTTAGTGGCACGCGTCGTGCCGTGGTAGCAACTCGTGAACGACCATCAGTTCCTAAAAGTCGCGCTCCATACGGTAAAGTCGAACCAAAGAAACTTCCAGCTCCTCGAATCAATGCCGCTGAAGCGGCAGCAGCTTTCATTACAGCAAAGCTCGAGCACCCACACCACCCGCCAGTTGCTGATCCTACAGAGATATTGAGAATCCACAGTCACGACGTTAAAGGCGGCAAGATTAAGCGCGGTGGCGGTTGGCAGTAAATCATTTAGTTAATTAAATCCTCACGGAGAACAATGATGGTAATGAGAACACAAGAGGCCGGTGCAGTGTTTGCCGGCGATGATATAGAGGCAATGCTGGAAGCTGACGATCTTATGATGGATCTATATGAGTTCGACGCTGAAGCCCTAATGCCAGATGAATATGACGACGGTCATGACCCGGAGTACTTCACTTCGCGGGATGAATACTGGGCTGATGTTGAGGTGCCTACACCAGTTGGCGCGGTTGATGCAACCGCAGATGAATTTTGGAAAGAAAAAGAAGAACTGCGTAGCCTTCGTGGACCTTTTGGCCGAGGAATTATTGACACTATTGGCTGGGTTGCACAGTGGCGCCACGGCAAAGCCAAGAACCAGGACGGGAGTTGGGAAGCACGCGAAGCACGCCGACAAGCTCGACAGGCAGAACGTCGGGCAAAGCAAGTGCAGGTCGCTGAAAAGATGGCATACCGGGAAGCTGCCCAGCGCGCCGCGGGGGTTATTGTAGAAAAAAGGCCACCAGCTCCAGCCGCTGAAATTCCAGTACAGCAACGACGTCACGGCAAAGCTTTCAAGGGCGCTTCTATTCGCTAGACTCTTGACCAACAGAGGTCGATCAGCTATACTGGGCTAACTATTAACTTCAGCTTACATCCGCTAGTGACTGTAGGCTTTAACCAAAGGAAGGAACAACGTTTTGAGTGATTTGAACCAGTACGAAATTGCTGTGTTGTATCATCCTGACTTGGAAGTCGACCTAACCAAGGCCGAGGACCGTGTCAAGAAGATCATCGCCGACAACGGCGGCAAGATCACTGCTACCGACAACTGGGGCAAGCGCAAGCTGGCCTACAACATTGCCGGTAACGAGCACGCCGTTTACGTGTTCTACACCGTGGAACTGCCAGGTGCCGGCGTTGCTAAGGTGGAGAGTACGCTGAACATCACTGACGAAGTCATCCGTTTCCTGATCACCCGGCCAGATCTCAAAGCGATCGCCAAGGCCGAAGCTGCCAAAGCCGTCAAGGCCGAGCAAGCTGCCAAGCGCGGTGACCAGCCAGACGACGAAGACGACGACAGCAAAGACGAAGAGTAGGAATTGTCATCCTGACCGAAGTGGAAGGATCTCGCCCAAGCTAAACGGGATCTTTCGACAAGCTCAAGATGACATTAAATAATTGTTAATTTACTTGACGATTGTTTAAGCAAAAGAGTAGGGTAAGTTTACCAACCTAAAGGACATAGTTTCCTACAAGAAAGGGGATGCCAGATGGCACGAAGTCTCAACCAAGTAACTTTAATGGGGAATCTCACTCGAGATCCAGAACTGCGGCAAACGCCGAACGGCCAAAATGTGACGAGCTTCAGTCTCGCACTTAACCGCGCCTACAAAGACCAATCGGGCGAATGGCAAGAAGCCACCGACTACATCGATTGTGTCTGTTGGGGGCCACTGGCCGAACGCGTTGCACAGTACCTTAGCAAGGGCCGCCGCTGCCTCGTCCAAGGACGCTTGCAGTCACGCAGCTGGGAGCAAGACGGCAACAAGCGGAGCAAAGTGGAAGTCCTGGCCAACGACGTAACCTTCCTAGATGGTCGCGGTGGCGAAGGCGGAGAAGGCGGCAGTAGCTTTAGCGGTGGATCTAGCGATTCAGCCCCGGCAGACAAGCCAAAACCCAGCAAGAGTCCAAAGAAAGATGACGTCGTCATCGAAGACATCGGCGACGAACCGATCAACCTCGACGACATCCCGTTTTAGGAGTACCAAACGATATGACAGTGGAAGGTCCACGCGAAGCGCCACAATTAGGTGAGTTTGCTCAGCGATCAGTTGATACATTGGTATCAACAGCAAGCGATCAAGAGCGCACAAGCGGCATGTTTCTTTTTGAGACAGTGGCAACAGCATTAAAAATTGGATACGAGGGTAGTGAAATTAGACAGATTCCTACTGACACAATGCATGACATTGTAGAGGCAGCCCGCAGGGCCACAACTACCGGGGAACTATTAGAATAAGGAGAAGAAATGGCAAAGATTTTTAAACACCGCACGGACGTCGCGTTTTTTGACTACAAGGATGTCAAAACGCTGCAGCGTTACGTAAATGTTTACGGACAGATTGAGTCACGCAAGAAGACCGGCCTGACTGAGTCCCAGCAGCGCCGATTGAGCGTCGCTATCAAGCGCGCTCGTCACATCGCATTGCTACCATTCGTAGCTAACAACTAGGCAATGACTGAAATTGCCGTGGCCTTACTGCGATTACCTGACGGAAAAGTTGTTTTTCAGCGTCGAGATGGTAGTCCCCGACTAAGCCCGCATAAGCTGGGCTTCTTCGGTGGTCACGTGGAGCTGGATGAGCTGCCTGCCAAGGCAATGGTTCGTGAGCTTGGCGAAGAAACATCGCTTGATGCGGCAAGTCTGCTACTGTCACATCTAATGGATTTTCAACTTCCATCGCAGGTTCACGGTGAGGCAGATGTTGACTTCCATATCTATCAAGCAGTGGTCCCGGATGCCAACTTTGCAGTTTACGAAGGCGCCGGTGTGGAAGTTTATACTAGAGAAGACGCATTGATACGGGACGATTTGAGCGAAGCAGCACGTTACGTGCTTGAACATATAGAGGAGTAACCTATGGCACTATCAATTACTGACCTAAAAAAGGGTACTGTCTTCCAGTGGGAGGGCGAGCCTTTTCGCGTGGTTGATTACAAGCAAAAGGTGATGGGTCGCGGTGGCAGCATTGTGAATGTGCGCATCAAAAGCCTGATCGACGGCAAAGTGTTGGAAAAGACTTTCAAGGGTAACGAACAATTGGATTCTGCCGATGTCACGACCGAGACTGTGCAATATTTGTACAATGACGGCAGCACGTACTTCTTCATGAACGAAGCGACGTTTGACCAATTTGAAGTGCCGGCCGACCTCGTTGGCGACGGTGCCGGCTACATTAAAGAAGGTGATAAAGTCCAGCTGCAATTCTTCAGCGATCGGCCGATCAACGTGGAATTGCCCAAGAATGTACCCTTGCTGGTGACTTACACCGAAGACGCCGTGAAAGGCGACACCAGCAGCGCCATCACCAAAGACGCCACGCTGGAAACTGGCATCACCATCAAAGTCCCGGCGTTCATCAAAACTGGCGACCTGATATCTGTTGACACGACCACTGGCGCCTACCGCGAGCGCGTGAAGGAATAAGATGCCTAAAGTCCGGCTCGATCAAAAGCTCACACAGCTTGGTTTAGTTCAGTCGCGTAGTCAGGCGGAGAGCTTCATCAAGCTGGGCGAAGTTAAGGTGAATGGAAAAGTTCAGACCAAACCTGGTTTTTCGGTTAGCGAAACAGATAAAGTTGAGCTGACGGCCAAAGAGCAATATGTCAGCCGCGCGGCTTTGAAGCTATCTTCGGTGGCCAAAGTTCTTAAACTCGATTTTGCCGGCAAAACCGTGTTGGACGTGGGCAGCAGCACCGGCGGATTTACGGATTATGCTTTGCAACATGGTGCAGCCAAAGTCATTGCCGTGGAAGTTGGGACGGACCAACTACACCCAAGTTTGCGTGGTAACCCGCAGATTGAGCTGCACGAACGCACCGACATCCGCAACGTGCGACTTGTCATTCCGAGTGTAGCCGAGGAATCTATCAAAACGGATCTCTCCACTCCGTTCGAGATGACACACATCCACGATATTCCTGATTTGGTCGTGGCCGATGTCAGCTTTATATCGCTTCGCGAGATATTGCCGCACGTGGCGAGTCTAAGTTCAAAGCAAACACAAATTGTGGCGATGGTGAAACCGCAGTTCGAAGCTGGACAGTCTAGTCTCAAGCACAAAGGCGTTATCAAAAACGACAAAATGCGGCGCGAGATTTTGAAAGACTTTGAGGCTTGGGCCCATCAAAAGTTTTTAATTCTCGACAAGGCCGATTCACAAGTTGCAGGTGAAAAGGGCAACCTGGAACGCTTTTATCTTTTACGCAAAGCATAAGCAGAGTGCTAAACTCTAGGCATGTACTTTGCCTCACGGGTTCAAGCTGGGCGTATGCTGGCTACCCAACTAACCCCTAAATACCGCTACGAAAACTGTGCCGTTGTAGCCCTGAGTGATGGTGGCGTAATGGTCGGCGCCCAGATAGCCAAGCAACTGCACTGCGTCATGATGATGCTCTTGAGTGCCGAGATCAAGCTGCCGCGCGAGCCAAAAGCCGTGGCAGGCATCACACCGGAAGGCGTCGTTTCGTACAACCACGAATATTCCAGTGGGGAACTTGATGAACTACTAGGCGAATACCGCGGCATTATCGAACAAGAAAAGCTTACCCACATGCACGAACTCAACAGCCTACTGGGTAGCGGCGGCGTGATCGACAAAAGTTTGCTAAAAGCCCATAACATCATCTTGGTATCGGACGGTATCAAGGATG
This sequence comes from Saccharimonadales bacterium (SeqCode), assembly GCA_035550295.1. Taxonomy (GTDB): domain Bacteria; phylum Patescibacteriota; class Saccharimonadia; order Saccharimonadales; family UBA4665; genus DASZPJ01. The sequence goes on along the minus strand of DASZPJ010000008.1, from coordinate 34,767 downwards.
CCTTCACGCTGGACTTGGCCTATGAGTTTTTGAAGCCGATTAAGATTGAAAAATTGGTTGTTGCGACACCGTTGGCTAGCATTGCGGCGGTCGACCACATGCACGTTTTGGCCGACGATATTTACTGTCTCAGCGTACCGGCTGAGTTCATGGACACCGACCATTATTACGACCAGCACGATGTGCCGGACCATAAGGTTGCCATCGAAACGGTAGAAAACATCGTTCTCAACTGGGAATAACTAATTCAGGTGTTTGCGCAGGGCTTCGATGTCTGTTAGCAGGATAAATGAGTTACGGGCAGCCAACAGGCCTTTACGCTCTAGGGCGGACAATTCTCGGCTGGTAGTTTCTCGGGTGGCATTGACCGAACTGGCGATGTCCTGGTGGCGCAATGGCACTTCGATCAGCACCCCATCTGGCGTATTTTTGCCGAAGCGTTGGGAAGTCGTTAGCAAGAATGAAATTATCCTTTCGCGGACGGTCCGGTACTCAAGATTCAAGATACGGTCGCCATGCAAACGGTACATCTCGATGGTCATATCCAGCACCGGCGCAAGGGCGTCCGGCGTGCTATGCATGAACTTCAAAAAGTCTTTGCGATCAATCCGCCAAGTGGTGGTTGGCGCCAAAGCCTGGTAAATAATATGCCGTTCGTTGCCGGTGATCGCCCAAATAAGTGGGAAAATCTCGTCGGCCTTGCGGATGATGAGCAAGTTCTCTTCGTTATATTTGGTTATGTCGTAGGCCTTGACCAAGCCTTCGTAAATATAAAAAATGCCGGGCGGGGAATCGCCTGGCCGGATTACGAGGTCACCTTTTTTGAATGTCTGTTTAACGCCATTTGCCCTGAAGAAGTCCACCAGTTCCGCTGTCTGCTTAAGCGTGGCGAGCATATCTAAATCATGACAACTCTGACTCTAAAAGTCAAACATAAGCGTTAGCTTACCCCTGTTCGTGTGATACAAATCTCACGCAAGTAGTAAGTATTCTTACCAACATTTTATTGGCCCGCGACTAAACTAAGTTCGTAAAGAGGGAGCGTGCCATGGTCAGTAAAAAAAGCGTTCAGGAACAACTAAAAAAACTGGATTTCAAACCACATGGCTGGGGAAAGGCAGAAGTTGGTGAGCTTCACAATATATTATTACCGGATGAAGAGATTTATGATTTAGTGAACGGTATTTATGAGGGCGGGTTTGCTTTACTTGTAGCTACTGACATCCGCGTGCTGCTTATCGATAAGAAACCGCTCAATTTTCTGACGGTCGAAGATTTGCGGTTTGACCAGATCAACGAACTTGACTATAGCCACCGTCTGCTGGGAGCAAACATTACCATAGCTTCTGGATCAAAGACCATGAAATTCCGCAGCTACAACCAGCAAAGGCTGCGCAAAGTAATCAACCATGTCCAGCACTGTATGGCTGAGTTGAAAAAGAAGCAAAGCTCGCACCAGGAAGACCAAAAAGTTCACCTGGAGCAGATCAACCAGCAGCTCCAGGCTTATTTAATTGCTCAGCACCAGCAACAGGAGCAATTACGCCAGCAACTGCACCAAGTAAATTCCGGCATGTCGCCAGCGGCACCGCCGGATCCGCTGAAGCCGTCACCAGAACTGGCAGACTTTTTGTACGCCCAGGGGTTGTTGGCCCAATACAGGGAGCAACATGGTGATATGCCAGCACCGGTAGTTACTGCTCCCCAGGATTTTACAACTGAGCTACCAAGCCAACCAGCCATACCGAATAATCCTTCGGCTACATCCCAGCTGCAAGAGTTATATGCTGAGGGCACACAAGAAATATTTGGTAAACGTTCGCCGGCCACTAATGCGGTAACGACAAGCTCTGACGATCAAGATGACCCGAAGATCGATGCCAATACTGGCGTGGAAATAAATCCTTTGAAGATTGCCAAAGCCAAACTGCCAATGGCACTACGAAACCGTAAGTTCGGCCGTCCGTCCTTCCATGCCCACAGCCAGGCCCAGCCAACGACTGAGCCGGCAGCTATACGTTGAAGCGGAATTCTACAACGTCGTCGGGTTGCATAACGTAGGTTTTGCCTTCGGTACGGACTTTCCCGGCTGATTTGGCAGCGGCCACGGAACCGGCATCAATAAGATCGGAATAGCTGACGACTTCGGCGGCAATGAAGCCACGCTCAAAGTCACCGTGGATCACACCGGCTGCCTGCGGCGCAGTTGCTCCTTGTGCAATTGTCCAGGCGCGAATTTCTTTTTCACCAGCAGTTAAGTAACTTTGCAGGCCAAGCGTTTGGTAGGCCGCATGTATCAATTGCAGCAAACCGGATTCAGCTTGGCCGTAACTTTCCAGTAATTCGGCGGCATCATTTTCGTCCAGGCTTTTTAGCTCGTCTTCCAATTTGGCGCAGACGAATAAAGCTTGGGCCGGCGCGACTAATTTTGCCAGTTCGGCGTGTTTGGTTTCGTCTGCCAACCCGGCTTCATCGACATTGAACAAATAGATGATCGGCTTGGTTGTCAGCAGCTGCAGGTCAGCAATCAATTCGTGATCTATTTCCGGGTGATTCCAGATAGGATCACCATCGTTCAAAATTTTGTTCACGGCGTCGTAAGTGTCGGCAAGTGGCTTCAGTTTGGGGTTGGCTTTGGCTTCTTTTTGGAACTTTGGCAGGCGATTTTGCAGAGTCTGCAAGTCGGCTAAGACCAGCTCGGTGTTGATCACATCAATGTCTTTTTGCGGGTCTTGCTGCTCGTCAACGTGCTGCACATTGCTGTCGTCAAAAGCCCGAACAACTTGGACTATCGCATTGGTTGTGCGGATATGGCTTAGGAATTTATTACCTAAACCTTCGCCTTCAGCGGCACCAGCGACCAAGCCGGCAATATCTACAAAAGTAACGGTCGCCGGTTTGATCGGCGCACCATTGTATAGTTCGCTCAACTTCTGCAACCTTGCATCTGGTACTGGCACGATTCCGGTGTTTGGCTCAATTGTGGCAAAAGGATAATTCGCAGCCAAAATATTGCTGCCAGTCAGGGCATTGAACAGGGTAGACTTACCAACATTGGGCAAACCAACGATACCAATGCTCAGGCTCACTTGCTAAACCTCAATTTCATCTGTTAATTCTATCACGACACAACCCAATAAGCATAAGAGTAATATAGTAATATTGACGATCTAGCAACTAAGTGGTAAGATCAACGAAAATATTGGTTTTCTTGACGGGAGTTAATCTATGAAGCGATTTCGTTCAATTATCCTTGCTGCGGCTTGCAGCTTGATGCTGGTTGCTCCAGTCGGACTGGCTGCGCCGGCTTTTGCCAACCCAACTAACGTGGTTTGCTTGCCGCCTGAAACACCACAAGATCCGGAGCCACAATTCACAACCGTGGGCTGTGACCTAGCACTGGTTACCCAAGTCAGCGTTAACGATGGTGATTTTGTAACTGCTACCAGTTCCAGCAGTCCGGTAAAGGCGGCAGTTGGCGACACGATTACTATTCGTCTTTCAGCCAGCAATGATAGCTTGAACGATCTGACAGCCTTTGGTTTTGTCACCGTCACTAACGTTTTGCCTGGGAATCTAAGCCTGGTCAGTTCGAGCGCGACGGGTGGAACTTATAGCAATGGCAATTGGGTGTTTACAGCCGAAGATGATTTGCCAGCCAGCCTGACCTTGATTACTAAAGCCACAGCTGCTGGCTCGGTAGCCGACACGGCAACCTACACAGATTACTTGCCAGATAACTGTGATGGTCCTTGCGAAGACCCGCCGTATTTTGACGCTAATGCTGCCAACAACAGCAGCGCCGGTTTCATCCTGATTAACGGTGTGTTGGTGCGAACTAGCAGCTTGCCGGGTGCTCCCAACACCGGCTTCGGTGTTTTCCAACTCAATACCACGCAGAGGTTAATTACGTATGTTGCTTTGGCAAGCGGACTCGCAGGCTTGGCCTTCGTTATCCGACGCTCAGCCCGCCGAGCTAACTAAGTCTCTTGGCTCGGTTAGTCTCAAGCAGCCACGGCAGATTAGCCATCGGCTGATCATTTCTAATGTCTTATTGTTGTCAGCTTTGGCTGTTATTTTGGTCGGTATTTTTGGTGCCCACCAAGATACACAGATCAACCAGACTGCCGTAACTCAGGCTAAAAAATCCCAGGCTTCCATTAGTAAATCGACACCACTCCCCAAAACAACCAAGCCTAAGTCGGCCGCGGTTGCCAGTTATGAGGTGCCGGCCGCCGATCCGCGTTACCTAACTATTCCTAAACTTGGTGTCCATGCCCGCGTGCTGAATGTCGGTTTAACGCCCGATGGGTCAATCAATACACCCGGTAACGTTTTTGACACGGCTTGGTATAACGGCTCAGCGCGTCCTGGACAACAAGGTGCGATGCTCGTTGACGGCCACATTTCTGACTGGACAACCAACGGCGTGTTTTATGAATTGGATCGGCTGGTGCCTGGCGATGAAGTACAGATTGAACGTGGCGACAGGCAAGTCTTCAGCTACAAAGTTGAGGCAGTCAAAACTTACAGTGCCAACGATATTGATATGAAACAGGTACTCAGCCCGATCAAATCCGGCGTTCCAGGACTGAACCTAATCAGCTGCAGCGGCGACGTCATTTATGGCACCAACGACTTCAATGAACGCATCGTGGTTTACACCTCTCAAATCAACTAAGACTTGCAAAAATTAAACAAATGTGCTAATATTTATTTCAGTACTTTCAAAAACAAAACCTAAAACAAATCCTCACATGTCAGTCGAAAACACCGCCAAAGCTTACGCTCAAAACAAACTGCAAGGCCTTGTCCAGGACCAGCTAACTGATTATGCCAAAGAACAGCTAAGGGACGTTGCAACTGATCAGGCCAAAGCATTAGGTCATAGCGCACTTGACCACGCCTTGCATGGTAACCGTGAGATGACACCCGAACAATCAGCCCAACTGACAGATGACCAGCACCCGGAAGCCGGCCCCGGTGATAGCCGTGACGCTTTGACGGACACATCCCTGCAGGTTGAGCCAGTTGACGAAATAAATGCTGGCATAGAAACGCTGGAAGCCGATGCTGGCGCTGGCAAAATCGCGGATTTGCGAAAAGAAGAAGCTGCCCGTAAACAACTCGTCGAGGCTGAAACCGAAGCTATCAATGAGGTAGCCAGTCGTGAAGGCAGTACAGCCAATGTATTGAAAGAAGCCAGCGAAGCTGAACAAACCGATGAAGTTACCCAAGCGCGTGAAGCCACCGCCAAAGCACTAGGCGATGCCAAAGCCGAGCAGATAGAAGAAGAGGCTGCCGAACAAGCCCTAAAAGACAGCAAATTAGAAACCGCTGGGAAAACGCACGAAATTGCGCACAAAGTCTTCAAGGGTGAAAAAGTCAGCGACAACGATGCGGCGCAGTTTGATTCAAAAAACGAGCCGGAAGACATTGATGACATCCGCAAAGATGTGGCAGAAGCCGAAGCCGACAGCGGCACAACCCAGGAAAGGATGAACCAGGCCGGCCACATAGTAGAAGAGTATCTGGATTCGTTGGGCGTAAAAGCCGATGCCGACCAGCTGGAAGTCCAGATGGCTGCCGATCATCGCGGGGAACTAGGCGACAGCAAACAGCTCGAAGCCGCCATGGAAGAGGAAGCCGGCAAACTTATTACTGAAGCAATCGTTGATGGCAAGGGAGCCACCAATGAGATGTATGAAAAGATCGCTGAACTGCCTAAAGACCAATTACAACCGGTGGCTGAAGCGGCTGACGACCAAAGACGCAATGGCTCAGTCACTGACAGGACTGAACGCCAGGCGGCTGAAGCTTTGGCCAAGACGGCCAACAAAGACCTGAACCTGGCGGCCTAACGCTTAGACAGGTGGCTTGGCCACCAGTTCCACTTGCCAAGCAAAACGACGATCGATGGAACCAGCAAAGTTCGTACAAAGAATGTATCCAACAAAATGCCAAAGGCTACGCCGAAGCCGATTTGTTCGACCGATGGGTCACCGCCGACCAGGCCAAGGATCGTAAAGGTGCCGGCTAGGATCAAGCCGGCTGAAGTCACGGTCGTGCCAGTCACGCCGATGGCTTTGGTTACGGCTTCGCGCAAAGTCACTTTGCCATGGGCTTCTTCGCGGATACGGCTCATCACCAAAATGTTATAGTCTTCGCCGAGCGCCATGCCAAAGATGAACATCAGGAATGGCAAGATGAAGAACAGGCCGTCCTGGTGGCCAAGGTGGATGAAGACAATCATGGCGAAACCAAGGCTGGCCAAGTAGCTCAAGCCGACCGTAATTATTAGGTACAGCGGTGCGACCAGGCTGCGCAGCATGATGGCCAGCAGCACCATGATGATCACTAACACCACAGGAATGATGTGCTCAAGGTCTTGGTTGGCGACGTGGTTGACGTCGTAGGCTACTGAATCGGCGCTGTAGTCGGTACCGAGCTTGGCGCCAACTTGGCCGGCAATTTTACTTAGACTGGCTCGGACTGTCGGTGTCGCGGCCATGGCGGCGTTAGTGCCGCTTTTGCCGGCTTTTAGCACGCCGTAGAACTGGACGGTTTTGCCATCCGGACTTATGAATTGACCTACGGCTTGCAAGACTGGACTGTTTGGAGAGTGGTCATGTAATTGCTGGACTGCGGCTGGCGTAAGGTCAAAACCATTAGCGCTGAAAGGTCCGGCGACTTGCTTATAAAGCTTGCTGGCTTGCAGCTGTTCTTGAACGGCCTGCACCCGGCCAAGCCGGTTCCAAACAGTTTGATCAAAGCTAAATATCAGTAATTGTGGACTGTCGCTGGCAGCCGAAAAGTGCTTGTCGATTACCACTTGGCCGGCGGCTGAATCGCTGCCTTTGGGCGCGCTTTGGTCGCCAAAACCACCGGCCTTGTAGCCGATTATGCCAAGTGACAGGGCTGCGAAAACTATGGCGCCGAGCACCAGCATAGTTTTTGGACGGGTGATTGCCCGGTCGGCCAGCCGGCCCCACAAACCAATTTTGGCATCACGCTTGGTGGTCTTGGCTGGCCAGAAAACTTTGCGGCCAAGCACGGCCAAAAGCGCTGGCAAGAAGGTCAGGGCGATCAGCAACATTATCGTCAAAGCAATCGCTAGCGCCGGACCAAGTCCTTTATATATGCCGAAGGTGGCCAGTAACAAACTAAGCAGCGCGGCGATGACGGTAGCGGCCGAAAAGGTGATTGATTCGCCGACGCGGCTGAGGGCTTTGACGACGGCGTCTTTTGGTTCGAGACCTTTGCGCAGCTCTTCGCGAACCCGGAAAACCAAGAACAGGCCATAGTCAGTCCCGGCTCCCAGAATCAAGACGATCAGTAGAATTTGCGTAATGAAACCAACCTGCACGCCAATCTTAGTAGATTCGGCAATTACCGGCTGCGCAATAGCCAAAGCGAGGCCGGCCGGCAGTAGCGTAACCAACGGCGCCAGCACTGCCCGGAAGACTAAAAGCAACAAAACGACGATCAGCAGCATGGTGTAATTCTGGGTATTATCTTTGCCACTGTGTTGGCTGTTTTCTTGGTCTACGCCAGCTGCCAAGTCGCCAGTCAGGTTCACCTGCAAACCGCTCGGGGCGTTGATTTTGTGCATGGCGCTGCGGATGTTTTTGATGATGTCGCTGGCTTTGTCACCATAAGCCGCGCCAGAAATACCAACCACAAACTGGTGGGCTTGGCCGTCGGCGCTAGCGCCGGTGTCTCGGACTTCAGTGACGTCGCCAACTTTTTGAACGGCTGACGCAATACGCTGGGCGACATTGTTGTCGGCCCTCGTCAGCTTGCCATCAGCACGGCTGATCACCACGATCGCGTTAGTGGCGGTGTCTTTCTTTTGGAAAGCGGTTTCTAATTTGCTGGCCGAGTCGGTCGGACTGTTTTTGGGCAAAAAGTCGGAGTTATTGTTCTTGGTAACAGCGTTGATGCTGGGGAAGTTGGCGGTCACAACGGGCACCAGGATTATCCAAAAGGCGATAATAAACCAACGAAAACGAACTGAGAACCGGGCAATTTGCTCAAATATACGCATCAAAACCTCCATTGATAAAAGCTGCATTTACTATAAACTGTATAGTGACCTAGAGGCAAACTTATACCGCCGGATTCGGCAGGAGGGAACTATGGCCAGAGCGACAACAAAACCGGCAAAAGGCGAGACCAGCCACTGGTTTATTTTGGTACTGGTAGCGTTAGCACAATTTATGGTGATTTTGGACGTCTCAATTGTAAATGTAGCCTTGCCGGCGATTCAAAAAGCCTTCCACATGTCGCAGGCCAACCTGCAATGGATAGTTACCATGTACTCCCTGACGTTTGGTGGTTTCTTGCTGCTAGGCGGTCGCTGCGCTGATTTGTTTGGCCGGCGCCGGACTTTTTTGAGCGGCGTGATCCTGTTTACTTTGGCATCGCTGGGGACTGGTCTTAGCCAAAACGAGGGCATGATTATTACTTTCCGCGCCCTGCAAGGCCTGGCCGGGGCGTTCATGTCACCGGCTGCTCTGTCGATTATTTTAGTGACATATAAAGAAGGCCATGAACGCAACGTGGCACTAAGCGTTTGGGGCGCTGTGGCCAGCGGCGGCGCGGCTGCCGGTGTGTTGTTCGGTGGTTTGATCACCCAATACCTGGACTGGCGCTGGAACTTCTTTGTTAATGTTCCCGTTGGTTTGTTCATCGTTTTCATGAGCTTGCGGGTCTTGGACAAGCACGAGTCCAGCCTGGAACACAACAATCTCGACTTGCCAGGCGCGGTTAGCGTGACGGCCGGGCTGATGTCCTTAGTCTATGCGTTGGTTAAGGCGCCAACATATGGCTGGACTGACCACCGCACCCTTATGTTTTTTGGTATAACCGTGGCGCTGCTGGCTTTCTTTATATGGAACGAGATTCGAGCCAAGCATCCATTGATGCCGTTGCGAATTTTCAAAATTCGCAACCTTTCTGGTGCCGATACCTTGATGATGTTCCAGGCCGCAGGCTTGTTTTCGGTTTTCTTTTTCACGACTTTGTACCTGCAGGAGGTCCTGGGCTACACGCCAATTAAGACGGGGCTGAGTTTTTTGGTAGTACCGGTGTCGATTGCCATCGTGGCCACCAATATACCGCGCTTAATCCAAAAGGTCGGCTACAGGCCGATCTTGATGGTCGCGCCGCTGGTAGTGGCTTCCGGGTTGTTCTGGGTTTCTCACATCCCGGTTGATGGAACTTTCTGGGGTAACGTGGCGCCGGGCATGATTTTAATGGGCCTAGGCATGGGCGCGACTTTTGTGAGCGTTACAATTGCCGCAACTTCTGGTGTTCCGCACCATGAAGCCGGCTTGGCTTCGGGACTTTTGAATACCTCGCAGCAAATTGGTGGCGCGCTTGGGCTGGCCGTGCTGACCGGGGTAGCCACCAGCAGCACCACACGCTATATCCAAAATTTGCATTTGCATGCTTCGCCGACTCATGCCAATGTCCTGGCCGGAACAGTACATGGTTTTCATGACGGCTATCTGCTGGCTGCCAGCTTTGGCGTCGCAGCCGCGTTGATTGCCACTATTGTGATCCGCAACCAAAAAGCCAAGCACGATTCCAGCCATGGTGATGCCGTGGCAATGCACTAATTTTTCAACTTGATTACATCAAGTCATGCTGCTATCATCAAGCTAAAGCTTAATTTGGGTAGGCATGGCAAAAAACGATAACTCCAATTCTGACGCCGAAAAAATCACAGTGTCCGTTAAGCCTGCGTCAGCGCCGACTACTCCATCGCCAGTTGCACCATCTTCCGACGCCGTGGTCGCCGAAGACTACAAGCCGTCAAAGATGGTGAGTAGCAGTTTGCTGACAGGTATTATTGCGTTTGTCGTGATTGGCGTGGTGATTGGGCTTCTGGTACATTCAGCCACCCAGCCGGCACTTGAGTTTTCGGCTTTTGGCAAAACCATAAAAGTTTCACAGGATGACTACAGGACCTTATCCAAACAGGCAAAGGGCCGGGGCGTAAAATCTGCCGCTACCATTAAGTCGACTATCGAAAAGGCCAAGAGCTACCAGCTGGTTGCCGAATATCTTGGAACTACACCAACTGACAACGCCGTAGAAGCCAGTTCGCTAACTGCCGCTAAAGTTGCTTCAGCCAGCAAACTTAATGACTGGGACAAATTAAATGGCTATATAGCTAGCACCGATAACGCCGTCAAGGCGGAACAAGTACCCGGATATGAAGGGACCTTGCTGTACTACCCGTACGACTCACTTTTCGTTCACGACGGCAATTCGCCCAAACCAGCCCACTTTGGTGATGCCAAAGCCGTGGCAGCTAATAAGGCATATGCCCTCAAGCTGGCAACAGCCGACCAAAAGGCACTGGAGAGCGGCAAAACCAAAGCCGACGTTGTACTAAAGCGGATTACTGCTGACCCGAAGCTGCATTTCGGGGCTGGAACAAACAACAGCTACAGCTTCAAGTTTGACTTTATAGGTGTAAATTTGGATGCCAACCCCACCGAAGGGATTCCCACGCAAATTCCCAATTTTGTCAGGTCTTCTGTATATAGTTTCGGAAATAATCCAGGTGTGTCAGGCGTCTACCAATTAAGCACGACAGTAGGCCAGGGTGACGAAGCTCCCGGCTTTCCACGCACAACCACCATCGCGTATTATGTAGTAGTATTCCAAAAGTTTGACCAGGGTAAGCCCGGCTTCCAGCAGAAGTTTAATGCTGACCTAAAACAAGTTAAGGTAACCAGCCATGTCAAATAACACGGACCCCGATCTCAAAAACCACGCCGCAACCGAGACGCCTATGAATGGCGGGGTTGTAGTGCGTGATGAGCCTGTTAAAAAATCAAAGCTGCCCAAACTATTTGCCCTTGCAGTCGTAGCCGCCCTGGTTGTAGGTATCAGTTTGGCAGTTCACCAAGCTAACGACAGCAACAAAGACATAACAATCGGCAAGACCAAAGTTACGTCCAAGCAGGTGAAAGACTATGGATCAGCCATTGGCAACTTCACAAGCCAACATGATGAAAAGATTGACGGGGGTGTCAGCCCCCAGCAGGCAGCCCAAGATGCTCTAGTGCTCAACGCAGCGCTTAAAGACCAGGCACAGAAGCATGGCGTAAGCATCAACCAAAGCGACATAGATAAAGCCGCTGCCTCTAACTACCAGTCGGCCGGTTCCAAGCAGCAGTATTGGTCCAAGGTAAAGAGCGAAGGCATCGCTGATTACATGAAGACGCAGTTTGAAAACGCGGCTTACGAGAATAAACTCAACAGTGACTTAATAGCTCGCGAGCAGCTACTTTGGGTATCAATTAACGTAGCGACACCTTACGTAGATCAATCTTCCGACCCTAGCGCCTTAAGGGCGCAAGCTACCCAGATTATAACAAACCAGTTCTTGCCATTATTTAAGAACAAGGACAGTAAAGAAGTGATCGCCAAACAAACCGATCAGGATTTGGTGAACAACCCTGATGGTCAATTCAGCTACAAAGCCGGGCTAACTACTAATGCCAACTATTTCCCAAACTATGATCCAAGTAATGCAAACTTCTTTAATGATAACTCTGCGCAACGCAGTGTGCCTGGCCAGAAGATTGCGGCGGACGAAATTGCTAAGCTCAAAAAAGTCGGTGATTATACTCCAGTATTTCTGTCTAAGGGTGGCTACGTTGGGATCTTCCGGCTGGAAGGCAAGACCGGTGGCCAGTACACTTCATGGGGCGACTTCCTGAACACTTACAAGAAGCAATACGACATTAAAAGCCCAACAACCGCGGCGGCTATTGTTTCGCACAAATTGGCCAGTAGTTTCAGTACTATAGTAAAGCCGATTGGTCATCTAGCCAGCGCGATCAGCGAAAGCGTATTCCCGCACGCCTACGCCACGTCTTGCGAAAACGACTTCCACTATGCGGTCAAAGCAATCGACAGCAGCACGTTCGTACACAATGGCGACGATACTGTAAGCGGTACTTTGCTGAGCGGCGCGACTTTCTCATACAGCCGTGGCGCCTCAGACTGTGGCCACAAAAGCGGTTCGGTAACTACCAACACCGGTGGTTTTGCAAACGTAAACGACAACTGCATTGACCCGGTACCGAATTACAGTCAATCAGCCCCTTCGGGCGACTCGTTTGATAGCGTATGGACAGATGGCGCATCCAACACTTTAGTCCACAAACAAAGCATCAATGACATACCGTGGAACACGGGATCCAAGAACTCAAACCCGCAAGACCGTGTCATAATGCTGTACAACACGCCGCAGCACAACTACCAAGGCCGGATATCAACCCACACATGTAACACGATTGACGGTAACGCCGTCGATATGGGCGTAAACAATAACAACATCCAAGCTACCATAACTATAAGTGGTGGTGGCCATTCAGGTAGCCAAAGCTTCAGTGGTCTATATACGACTTCCAACAGCTATGGAAGCAACAACTACTTTAGCTGGAACAACTTGCCTTCCTGGGTAAGTTCCAGCACAAGTAGTATTAGCGTGACTCTTACCTATACCGATCCGACTAATAATAATAAAACGGGCCAGTTGGATACGGCGACCATACCGGCATGCTATACGGCACCATCATCTGTACCACCAAAAATTAACGCCACCCAAAGTAACAACACTGGCAATACGAATGCCAGCACTGGTTCTAGCACTGGCAATACTGGCCAGGCCATCACTATTGCCCCGACTTCGTGTACTGCTGCTCCACCTGTCGACATTTCAGCCTGGGATACGGATAACATGAATTCTTCGCTAGAAGTCGATGAATCTACAAACGGCAGTTCGTATGGATACCTAGGTAGTGCAAGCCAGAACGAAACCTGGAACGGCAGTAACCACAGCCATGGTTTGGTGTTTAACCCCACCAACGGGTTCATAGCCGACTTTAGTTCGGCCCACTCCCTAATATTTAAGACAGTTGGCGTTAACTCCGCCGGCCAACCAGATGGCCAAACCCAAACAACAACTGTTAACTACCCAGCCTACAGCGGTAGTTGCGGCAGTTCACCGACTTGTCAGTCAGCATATGGCTCAGGCTACACCGGAACGTATCCGAACTGTAATTGTCCATCGGGCCAAACAGGCACGCCACCAAACTGCACAACCCCACAAAACTGTCCAGCTGGTTCAGTCGGCACATATCCTAATTGCCAATGTCCATCGGGCCAGACAGGCACGCCACCAAACTGCACCTCATCAAGCTGTAACGGCACCCTCTACCAACTTGCTGGTGGCGGGACTCTGTGCTGCCCACCGGGCTCTGTTGTAGGGGGCGACGGCGACAGATGCGTTACGGGGGGTTGTACCGGCCTGTACCTGTCAACAGATAATGCTACTTGGCAGACCATTCCTATAGACCAAGGTGCCACGACTCACAATGTTACGCTGGCGCCAGGAGCAACCACAATATATCTAAGTGACGGGGAAAACGTTAGTGAATCATCAGTTGCATACTTCATGATAAGAGATCAGGCTCAACCCTGGACCCCCGCCAATGATATTTACTCCAATGACCCTAACATTGCCCAACGTGGTCACTATGCCGCTCCACCTAATGCCAGCCCGACACTTGACGGCACCTACGTGAGAACTGCACTGACGGGTAGCAAGCTGCTACAACCCGGCCATGATTATTGGATTTCCTTAGCTGGCGACGAGATAGGCTGTGGGGTATACGTCCACATTAATGGCTCTTCCTCAACCCCGACTGTCACCTGTACGGTTACGACTAACCCATCTACCATCTACGCCAACACGCCATTCGACATTACAGCTAAATTTACTTACAGCGGCGGCAATCCACCAGCTGGCCAGGCCATTTACTTACTTGGTTTTGGGCTCACACAACCAATGTCAGGTACGACCAGTGGCGGATCTAGTGATACACTCACCACTGGCCATTCGCCAGGTCTTGCCCCCGGGACGTATTCAGCCCTCTATAGTATAGGCAACACCGGAGGCCAGAATCCTTGTGGAAACAGCGTCACCGTCCAAGCAGCTCCTAGCGTCAAATGCACGATTGCCCTGACGCCAGCTACCGGCAAGGCGCCGAATGCGCCAGACAATATTGTCCAGCCTGGCGAGCCATTCAAATACAGCGTAACCATTACTACCGGCGACTCCAGCACTTACAGCGGATCGGTCACCGATCCATTCACCAGCACTTCAGTACCGTTCACCAACAAAACCGGGCCTAACATTACAGTAGCTTCCGGATCGCAACCAACTGGCATTACACCAATACCGGCTGGCGGCTACACCAGCAATTACTCGGTTACACCATCGGGCGGCTCGACGTTTACTGGCAGCTGTACGGCCAACCTCAGCGATGTGCCATACGTAAAAGTCTATGGCGGCGATATAACTGGCACCAAGAGTTCCAGCACCATTGGTGGCTTCACCGAACATGACTTTGGCGACGGCGCTTACACGGCCGGCAGCGGCACCAGCCTGTTGACGGTCAGCAGCGGTTTCATCAATGGCTTAGTGAGTGGGGAACTAACCCAGTTCTCCAGCAGCAGCCCATATTCACTGACAGCTGCCAATACCAGCGACAGTACAGTCCAGAAGTACGGCTACGGCGGTTCAGCTGGCTTCAACCCATCACCAAGCGACTATTACAGTAATAATGCCGGTGCAAAAAGTGATACTGACAGCCTGGGTGTAACTATCGCCAACCATGCCAGCAGCGGCAACGGCAGCTACAGTATCGCTTCGACCCAAACCTTGCCCAGCAGCGGTAATGGCACCACCTACATCACGCCTGGCGAACGCTTGGTTATCTACGTCAATGGTGACGTGAACATTAACGGCAACATATGCTACAGCACTGACAGCAAATGTGGTGACACTAACTGGACCAGTAACTCCAAAGTGCCATACCTGGAGATCGTGGCCAAGGGCAAGATTAACATCGCGCCTAACGTCACCGAGCTGGACGGCATCTACATTGCTGGTGGCACCATTAACGACTGTAGTGGCACCAATGCCAACAACTACTACGCCAGCTGTAGCAAACAATTAGTGGTCTATGGTTCATTCATTGGCGGCCATGTTGACCTATTGCGCACCTACGGCACGGTCTACGATGCTACCAAGCAACCAACTCCAGAGAAGTTCACCCTTAACAGTGGCAGTTCTGCCAGTACCTGCAGCAATGGCAGCGGCACTCCGGCTACTACCAACTGTGCAGCCGAGATCTTCCAATTCAGCCCAGAAAACTTCTTTGGCGCCAATGCTGGTGCCCCGACGGCTAACCAATGGGAAGCCATCACCACATTGCCACCGTTGTTGTGATACAATACAAACATCGGTAAATAGGAAAAACGAAAAGCAGATCAAATACTATGGGTGGGCAAGTACTAACAGATAGCGCTTATGCTAAAATAAAGTACATGAAGCACTTCACTTGTGCGGATCTTGTTTTTGCCGTTGTCACTGAAAGGGTTGGGCAATGAGTTCTTTAGTAAGCGCCAACCAGGATTTCTTTAGTCTTGATATAGGTGTTACGGCAATTCGCTTGGTCCAACTTCATGGTGCAACGGCGCCTAAATCGCTGGTTAAATATGCCTATTTGCCAATACCTGTCGGCGAAGTCCTGCTGGAGTCCAAAAGCGGCCAGCAAAAACTGATGGACATGATTTCCCAGCTAATCGCTTCGGCCAAACCATCAAGCCGTAATGTGGCTGTCGGCATTCCATCCAACCATGTGTTTACTACGGTGGCCGATGTCGACCGTTTGCCTTTGAACGAGCTCGACAAAGCCATCCGTTACCAGGCCGATTCGCTAATCCCGACACCTCTGGCAGAG
This sequence comes from Saccharimonadales bacterium (SeqCode), assembly GCA_035550295.1. GTDB lineage: Bacteria > Patescibacteriota > Saccharimonadia > Saccharimonadales > UBA4665 > DASZPJ01. The sequence goes on along the minus strand of DASZPJ010000008.1, from coordinate 18,931 downwards.
TCCAAAATTGACTGGGCACTGATCGGCGATTCACCAGCCGACAAGACCAAGCAAGAGATCATCCTAACCAGTGTTACTAACGATTTCGTAGAAGAACGCCTGGATATGCTGGAGTCAATTGGGCTGAACGTCATCGCTTTTGAGCCGGACAATTTGGCTATGGCCAGGGCTTTCGCCAACCCCAACAATGCACCCCAGTTGATACTCGACATTGGCCGAAAATCGACCGACCTGGTGATTGTTTTAAATGGCGTACCGCACCTGACGCGCAGTATCCCGACGGGCGTGGAAGCGATTATCAAATCGGCAGTGCAGAACATGAACGTTGACGTAAAGCAGGCCGAGCAGTTTGTTTACAAGTTTGGCCTAAGCCGCAATAAGCTGGAAGGGCAAGTCTTCCAGGCCATCAGCAACACAGTTGATTTGCTGGTAAGCGAAGTTGAAAAGTCTATAAAGTTTTTCCAGGCGCGCTATACTGACGCCAAAATAACAGAGATAATTGTGACCGGCGGCGCTTCGGTGATCCCGGAATTCCCATTGTATTTGGCCAACCAATTTGGCTTGAACGTCGAAATCGGCAACGCCTGGCGCAACGTCAGTTACAGCCGTGACCGGCAGAATGAGTTAATGTCGCTGTCCAACCAGTTTGGGGTGGCAGTTGGTTTGGCGGAGCGGACATCATGATTGAGCTAAACCTGCTTCCTGACGTCAAAATGGAATACATGAAAGCGCAGCGTACACGGCGCTTTGTTAGCGGCATATCACTGCTAGTGGCCTTGGTGTCGATTATTATCCTGGCAGTCATGCTGATGGTTGGCGGTCTACAGAAAAAGCATCTAACAGATCTGGCAAACGATGTTAAAACCAACACCAACAAACTCAAAAACGAACCGCAAATTAATGAGATCCTGACTGTCCAGAACCAGCTGGAAAGCCTGACGGCGCTGCATGCCGCCAAACCGGAAGCGTCGCAGCTGTTCACCTACCTTAACCAAGTTACACCAGCAAAAGTTAACATCAATGACATATCAGTCGATTTCACCCAGGACACAATTACTATTACTGGCTCTACCGATACTTTGAGCAGCGTGAACCAATACGTCGACACTCTTAAACTGACTACTTACACGACCAATCAAACCAATACATCCGCGCCCGCTTTTAGTAACGTGGTACTGAGCAGTTTTTCCGTAAGCGCGTCGGGTAATGCTTCGACCGCTGCCAGCTATTCAGTTAACTTTAAATACGATCCGACGATTTTCAACATCACCCAATCCACCAAACTGCACGTGCCTAGCACCACCACGACGCGTGCTGGCTTGGACAGCCTGGACGACCTGTTCAAATCAACAGATAAGGCGGCACCGTAATGGCCGGTAAAGAATCAAACAAACGAGTAGCCATTACTAAGGCAAATGCCCAAACTGTCGCTATTGTGGCAGTTGCGTCATTCGTAACAGTCTTTTGCCTGATTGCTTCCAAAACTGTACTCAGCACTAACTTGTACCAATCCAAAGTCACCAGCCAGCAGCAAAAGGCACTAACCCAGCTTAAAAGTAACCTGCAGGCCTTTGACACCCTGGTTAGTTCCTACGACTCATTTACCCAACAGCCCATCAACATTATTGGCGGTTCAAGGACGGGCTCGCACGATAACGACGGCGATAACGCCAAGATTATTCTTGACGCCTTGCCATACCAATATGACTTTCCGGCCCTTACGGCAAGCATCGAGAAAATCCTGCACGACCGTGGCATATCCGTCAGCAGCATCGGTGGTACGGACGATCCAACACAGACCGGTGCTTCAAGCGCGACGCCAGTACCAGTGGCTATGCCATTTAGTTTTGCAGTCGACCACCTGAATTACAAATCTGCCCAGCAGCTGATCCTGGCCTTGCAGCAATCAATCCGGCCAATCCAGATTGACTCTTTGACGGTATCCGGCAGTAACGAAGACATGACCCTGACCATCAATGCCCACACCTACTTCCAGCCGGCAAAACTTGTTAATATAAGCCAGCAGGTAGTGAAATGAAACGCCAGGACATCGCCTTAATTGGATTTGTAATATTCTTTAGTGCGGTTATATCGTTAATTATTTCCAATGCCATCTTCGCTTCACCAAAAAAGCGCCAGCAGCAGGCCAGCACGGTCCAGCCGATCACAACTGATTTTCCAACGCCCGATCCCCACTACTTTAACCAATCAGCCTACGACCCGACCCAGCCGCTGGACATCGGCCAAAACGGCAACACCGATCCGTTTAAATCAATCTCACACTAGCCAGGAGTCTATATGACAGTCCTGTCCGTCGACACCCAGCAACAACTCGAACAGAGCTTAGTTGATAATTCTATGATCACGGCCGAACAGTTAGCCGAGGCCAAAGCTGCCGCCGAAAAAGTCCACGAGCCAATCTTCAGCTACTTAGTAAAGCAAAACTTTATTACAGACGAACAGCTGACCAAAGCCAACGCCGTTATTACCGGTGTGCCTTATGTCAACCTTACAGCCGCCCGTATTGACCCACAAGTCCTGCAGTTATTGCCGCGCGAAATTGCTGAACGCTACATGGCAGTGCCGCTGGGTGAGGTCCAAAGCCGCTTGATCGTTGCCATGCTGGACGCTGACAACGTCCAGGCCGTCGACTTTTTGAGTAATCGTATTGGCCGGCCGCTTAAGGTGTATGTGGCTAGCGAAAATGGTATCAAACAGGTCCTGAAGCAGTACGATGCAAGGCTCGACAGCGCCATGAAAGACTCTGTTAAAGATGAACTGGGACTTGGTAAAGCCGGGGGAGCCCAGCCAGGCGAAGCCGAAACCAAAGCCTCAGCCGAAGGCCAAAACATCGAAGCCATAGTCCAGGACTCGCCAATTAGCAAGGCATTGTCGGCTATTTTGGATTATGCCGTGCGCAACCGCGCCAGCGATATTCACATCGAACCAATGGAATCAGAGCTGAAGATTCGTGTCCGTGTCGACGGCGTGTTGCGCGAAATTATGCGCTTGCCAAAGAATACTGAACCGGCACTGGTCAGCCGCATAAAAATTTTGGCTAACCTAAAAATTGATGAACACCGTACACCACAAGACGGGCAATTTACCACAAAAGTTGACAACAAGGCGGTGGACTTGCGTATCGCAATCGCGCCAATTGTCTGGGGTGAACAAGTCGTGATTCGTCTGCTGGACAAGACCGGCACCAGTTTGCATCTGGAAGAAATGGGTTATTCCGGCCGGGCTTTACGCACGATTCGCAAAGGTTTGGAACAGAGCAATGGCATGATCCTAACCAGCGGCCCGACTGGCTCTGGTAAGTCGACATCGCTGTACGCCCTGATGCAGGAGATCAAAAACGACAGCATCAACATCGTTACGCTTGAGGATCCGGTCGAATACAAGATGGAAGGCGTCAACCAAATCCAGGTTAATGCCGAAGTCGGCCTGAGCTTCGCTGCCGGTTTGCGCAGCATCTTGCGCCAGGATCCTGACGTGGTGATGGTCGGTGAGATCCGCGACAAAGAAACTGCCCAGCTGGCAGTGCAGGCGGCCCTGACCGGGCACTTAGTTTTCAGTACGCTGCACACTAATTCCGCGGCCGGTATTTTGCCGCGATTACTGGATATGGGGATTGAACCGTTTTTGATTGCCAGCACAGTCCACACTGTCATCGGCCAGCGTTTGGTGCGCCGGGTAGCTGCCGATGGCAAGCAAACCTACCAGTCTTCCGAAGCCGAAACAGCGGCCATCCAAGCCGCACTCGGTAACATCCTGCCTAAATCTGACGATAATATCCAAGCTGTTTGTGCCGATCTGGGTTACAAAAGCTTGCCCTTGGCCAACCAATCCGCTTATACTTTAACTAAGGGGACGGACAGCATCGATACTCCTGGTGGCTATAAGGGCCGGATGGGGTTGTACGAAGTCTTTCCGGTAACCGAAGCAATCCAGGGATTGATCATGCAGCGTGCTACCAGCAGCCAAATTTCCAAGCAGGCCGAAGCCGAGGGCATGATCACTATGCGCCAAGACGGATACCTGAAGGTTCTGGATGGGCGAACGACGCTGGAAGAAGTAAACCGCGTAGCGGCCGAGGACATTGAGTAAGCGAAAAAGAGAAATAAGAGGGTGGGAAACCAGTAAATGGCAGCAGCACAACCGCGAATAGAAGTTCTACTCGACGAAGTTATCAAAAAGAAAGCATCTGACTTGCACTTGCAAGTTGGCTTGCCGCCGATGATGCGCATTGATGGCGCTTTGGTGCCGGTGAACGGTGCCGACCCTTTGGACGAAGAAACGGTCGAAGCCCTGGTGTTCGCTATTTTGGATGAAGACCAGAAGCAAATTTTGCTCAAAGACAAAGAGTTTGACTTTAGCTTTGCCTACGGCGACCTGGGCCGTTTCCGTGTTAACGCTTTCCATGAACGTGGCAACATGGCCGCCGCCCTGCGTTTGATCCCGAACGAGATTTTAAGCGTTGAGCAGCTGGGCCTGCCAGCCGTAGTCAACAAATTTGCTGATTATCCGCGTGGCTTGGTTTTGGTGACTGGTCCAACTGGATCTGGCAAGTCAACCACCTTGGCGGCTTTGGTTCACAAAATCAACTCAGAGCGCGCCAACCACATCATTACCATCGAAGACCCGATTGAATTTACGCACAAAAGCCAGCGGTCAGCTGTAGTGCAGCGCGAAGTTCACTATGACACCTATTCATTTAGCGCAGCCTTGCGATCGGCTTTGCGTGAAGACCCGGACGTAGTTATGATCGGCGAAATGCGCGACCTGGAAACTATCGCCAGCGCCATTACCATCGCCGAAACGGGCCACTTGGTGTTTGCCACCTTGCACACCAACAGCGCGGCCCAGAGTATCGACCGTATGATCGACGTCTTTCCGCCGCACCAACAGCCGCAGATTCGAGCCCAGCTGAGTAACATTTTGATGGCCATCGTTTCGCAGCGGCTGGTTCCGACAATTGGCGGCGGCCGGATTGCCGCGGCCGAAATCCTGGTAGCCACGCCAGCCGTGCGCAACATCATCCGTGAAGGCAAAGCCCACCAGCTGGAAGCTGTCATCCAAACCGGTGCTGAATACGGTATGCAGTCGATGGATAAAACTTTGGCCGGCCTGATCCACGCCGGTACAATTAGCTATGATGAAGCCCGCAACTTTGCCGTCGATATTGAAGAGCTTGATCGCTTAATGAGAGGCTAGGAGAGCCAGGTGCTGACATACAAATACATCGCTAAAAACGGCAAAACCGGCGAGACCGTCAAGTCTTCATTGCAAGCTGAAACCGAGCAAGCGGCCGCTACTGCGATTCGTGGCCTAGGCCTGACGCCACTGAGCATCGAAGCCCAGGTCGAAGGCGGCACATTCAAATTCAACCGGATCAAAACCAAAGATAAAGTGCTGTTTAGCCGGCAGTTGTCGACGCTGATTGATGCTGGTTTACCATTGGTGCAAAGTTTGCGCAATGTGGCCCAGCAAACTACCAACAAACCGCTTCGTGTGGTCATTAACAAGATAATTACCGATGTCGAAGGCGGCAAAAGTTTTAGTGATGCCTTGTCTCAGCATCCAAAGGTTTTCAACCCGGTTTTTATCAATTTGGTGGCGGCCAGTGAAACTTCCGGTACGCTGGATGATGGTTTGATGCGCTTGGCTGACCAGCAAGAAAAGGATTCGGACATTATCAGCAAAGTGCGCGGCGCGCTAATTTACCCGGTAATTGTACTGGTGGTAATGTTGGCAGTCGTGCTGTTTATGATCATCAAAGTCTTGCCGGCCGTGCAAAGTATTTATGCCGGTCTAAAAGGCGTAAAGTTGCCACTGATAACGCAGATATTGCTGGATATTTCGCACTTTGTGACGCACTTTTGGTGGCTGGTTTTGCTGATTGTTGGAGCGACTGTCATTTTTGGGGTGCGCTGGTCAAAAACCATTAGCGGCCAGTCAGCTATTGATCGCCTGAAGATGACTATGTGGCCGATCGGGCCTTTGTATATGAAGATGTACATGGCACGCTTTTCACGAACTGGCGCGACCTTGGTGGCAGCTGGCGTGCCATTGATCCAAATGCTTAACATCACTTCCGAAGCTATCGATAATGTGCACATCGCCGGTTCGCTGCGTGGCGCTACCGAAAAGGTTAAGGGCGGTAAGGCTTTGTCGGAATCAATTGCTAATGATCCAAACTTCTTGGAATTGGTGCCGAACATGCTGCACATCGGTGAGCAATCCGGTTCGACCGAGGCGATGCTGACCAAAGTAGCTGACTACTACGAAAAAGAGGTTGATAACCAAATCAAAGCTATCAGTACGGTCATTGAGCCGGTCATGATGGTGCTAATGGGCATTATCGCCATAATTATCGTGGCGGCCATCTTGCTGCCTATCTACGGTTTGGTCAACCAATCCGGTTTTACCAACAGTATCTAACTTGATTTTTAATCCCCAGCCGTCTATTATCATAACCATAAGCTAAATATAAGCCGCAAAGGGGGCATTTGCCGTGCTTAAACTAAACAAATCAGATAATAAAGGTTTCACCATCATCGAAACCATGATCGTGCTGGCGATTGCCGGTTTGATCCTGTTAATTGTGTTCTTGGCCGTTCCGGCCTTGCAGCGCAACGCACGAAACACGCAACGTAAAAACGACGCTGCTTCAATTTTGGCGGGCGTCAGTAGCTTCATCTCCAACAACAACGGTAATCCACCTACCAGTGTCGGCAAGGCAGCTACCAATAATGATCTTTTGCTATGTGTCGATATAGCTTCTCTGTGTAACACTAGTCCTTCAGGTACCACTAAAAACACCGAGTCAGCTAAACTTGGTTACTACAGTATGGATCCTTCCCAAGCAGGCGGAGCTGGTGTCACGCTAGCTAACTCGCTTTCCGGCTTGGCATGGCCTGACGTAGCCCACATCATAATCCTTACGGGCTACAGCTGTCCTGATACGCAAGGTAGCTTGCCGACTGCTACGAACCTCTCATCGCGTTCGGCAGTGGCCCTGTTCTCGCTGGAAAGTGGTGGCAATAACCCGAACCACCAGTGCCAGGAACAGTAAATTAGGCAGATCTTAACCGTCAGCAGGCCCTTCGGGGCCTGTTTTCGTATGCTACTATGGTGCTTATGATAATCTTGGCTTTGACGCTGCTAGGCTTGTGTTTGGGAAGTTTTGTAAACGCATTAGTCTGGCGGACGCACGAGCAGGAAAACTTAGTTCTGAGTTCTAAGTTCTCGGTTCTAGGTAAGTCACAAAAAAGGTCCAGCAAAAAGATCCCAGATCGTAGAACCCAGAACCCAGAACTGTCGATTTTGCATGGCAGGTCGATGTGCCCAAGCTGTCGGCATACACTAGCCGCCAAAGACCTGGTGCCGGTTTTCAGTTGGCTATGGCTGAAAGGCAAGTGCCGGTACTGCAACAAGCCAATTGCCGGCCAATACCCCCTGGTAGAGTTGCTGACAGCCGTTTTGTTTGCCGTATCTTACATTTACTGGCCAAATGCCGGTCCGGGCACCCACCTTACATGGATGTTGGGATTGTGGCTGGTAATGCTGACCGGACTGATTGCCCTGGCGGTTTATGACTTCAAATGGTATTTGCTGCCCAATAAAATCATCTATCCATTGTTTGCGCCGGCTGTAGCCTGGGTTATAGTTTCAATTTTGGATTCCGGCGATAAAATTAGTTTTCGCTTATCTGAACTGGTGTTTAGTGTGGCCATTAGCGGCGGCATTTTCTTCCTGCTATACCAGGTGTCGAGCGGTAAGTGGATCGGTGGCGGCGACGTACGTTTAGGCTGGCTGCTGGGGCTGATTGTACTGACGCCCTCACGGGCGGTTTTACTAATCTTCCTGGCATCGCTAGGCGGATCGTTACTCAGCCTGCCGATGTTGCTCAACCACAAGTTGAAGAAAACCAGCATTGTGCCGTTTGGGCCATTCCTGATAGCCGCGGCCATATTTGTGGTGCTATTTGGCGCCAGTTTTTTGGGCTGGTACAGTGGTCAGTTCCTGCTCTGACAGATAACGCTTATGATATACTGAAACTATCATGATGGGTGGCAAACAAAAACAGCCGCGGAGTAATTCAGGCTATACCGTAGTTGAAGCCATGGTGGTCTTAGCGGTCTCAGGGGTGATGTTTACTATCGCGGCCTTGATGATAAATGGCAAGCAAGAGCAAGCCCAGTTCCGGAATGATATAAAGACCATGACCAGCAACGTCCAAACTGTACTAAACAATGTAGCCGATGGCGTTAACCCGGTAACCAACAGAACGCACCTAAAGTGTTACATTGCCGATAGCGAGAAGCAGCAGGGCCAAAATACAAGCTGTGTCTACTTGGGCCAGGCGCTCTACTTTGATACCAACCACAGTTTTGTGACACTTTCGCTAACGGGGTCAACTGATGCCAGCAACTTGGCAGAAAACGGCGAGCAAGACAGCACTACACTGGAAACTGCTAACGTGGCCGCATTAGTAAGCCCGGGCGATGAAGTTAGTCACTCGATAGGCAGCCTGACAATCCAGTTGATGTGCTTTACGCCTGCCGCCATTACCGGCAGTCATCCTGCCGATGATTCAATACCAACCCCGCAGCCTGCCACTTTGCCATCAAGGCCGGATGGTTTCTTGGCCATCCTTAATTTGAACGGGGAAGCTGGTGTGGGGAATAATAGCGGGACCATCAATGGAGTCAACTTGGTGGCTGCCCAAAGTCCTACCACACCTCTTCCTACGCGCGATTCATCCAGTGATGTTAGTGCGCCACCGTTCCTAAGGCCTGTTTTTGGCTCGCAGCACGCTGTTCCGCTGAAGGGCATCGACATGTATGTAACTGACGACACACATTTTGCAAAAGTCAGCATCAGTGATTACGGCGGCTTGGATACCGAAGTGAGCTACATCAGCTCTATCCCAGGGAGTTGCCCATGATGACCAGTAAATTTTTCAAAAGGCAGCGGGGTGACACTATCGTTGAAGTGATGGTGGTGCTAGCGATAATTGGCCTGGCTCTAAGCGTATCTTACGCCATAGCTAACCGCAGCCTGCTTGGCGTTCGCCAATCGCAAGAACACAGTGCAGCCTTGCAGCTGGCCCAGGAACAACTCGAGGAGTTGCGTGGCCTGTATTTGGCCGGTGCCACCTTCGACGATACTACTAACCAATGTATGAATTTGGGCGATCAAAAGTCGGGCAACTACTGTCATTTTGACCTCAATACACTGCAGACGGCTACCACCACTACGTACTTCAACGTACTCATCACTAAAGTCACAGACTGTGATGCATCAGACACCGACGCTACGTGCAATAAAGACCCCAACTACAGCGATGACCCCAATTACAAAATTACCGTAACATGGCCGGATGTAACGGGTCATGGCACAGACAATGTAAGTTTAATCTATAGATTGCCGTTGGTAGGGTCGTAATGAAACACCCCAAAACCCACAAATCAGCCGGTTTCACCATCTTGGAAGTGATGATCGCCACGGCTATTTTGTCGACAGTCCTGTTGGTGGCCAGTTTTGTGATCGTGGCGATTGGCCGGCTATATACCAAAGGAACGACTGGCGCTTCTTTGCAAAACAACGTGCGCAACATTGTCCAGACCCTAAGTGATGGCGTGCAATACGCTACAGCCAGCAGCCAGATGCAGTCAGGCAGTCGAACAGATACGTTTCATGGCTTGGCAGTCAAGCTTAATTCGGTTTGTGCCGGCAATGTTGAAATTACTTATGCTGCAGATATTATTCCAAATGTTAACCTTGGCAGTACGCCATACAGCATGCCTTATACCATTTGGCAGAGCCAGACTCCAGGATCGGGCTGCCAGCCAATCCCAATTGATAGTTATACGTCCAGTACTCCCCAGAACGCTACCAGCCAGAACATCGGCCTGCCGAATGAAGCCATCCATAGCCTGACCCTGTCGCCAACTGGAGCTGGGTCGCAAGTGAGTAGCGGTGCCAAAGGCGTTACCCTGTGGCAGATCAGCATTGCCGCCTATTCGGCCGCCGGCAATGACTTGGTTAACGGCGCTGGCAATCCTTATTCTGTACCGGCTGTAAACCCGGGAACCACCGTTAGCTGTAAAGGTGCCAGTGGCCAGGAATTCTGTTTTACCAGTAGTTTGACTACCGTGGCGGTGCAGCGTTTCAGCCCAGTACCGTAGGGATTGTAATCACGGAAAGGTAGATGTATGATAGGCATAAGCATGAAGAGAGAGAAGTTAAATCAGTCAGGCTTCGCTTCGTTGGTCGTTGGCCTGATTCTAGTGTTGGTCTTGGCCTTAATGACCGTTGGTTTTTCGGCGCTAGTTCGTCGCGAACAATCCAACACACTTAACAAGCAGCTTAGCTCCCAAGCCTACTACGCGGCTGAAACGGGCATTAACGATGCTGTGCGCGATCTTCAATTGGACCCACATGCCGGTGCTAAAACGCAGTGCACTAAAAGCAATAGCTATCCCGATGTAGTAGAAAGCAATGGTGATGCGCTGGATTCCAGTAGCCAGGTTGGTTATACCTGTGTGCTGGTATCGGTGGCGACTAATGACCTGCTCTATAACACCTTATCCAATACTGACTGGATGGCCGTACAAGCCACCTCAGAAAACCCAATCGACCACATGACGATTGCCTGGCAAAACTACAGTAGCCCTGACTGTTACCAAAGTAGTGTCAACACAGCCAATGGCGGGGGGAACTTCAAGCCGCTGAGTAGCTTTAAGAGCGGTTGTGCAGTTGGGGCAGCGCCCACTGATGCCGTTGAGTTCAGTATTACACCACTGGACGGCGCGCATTATGACCGCGCCACACTCTTGAAAAATACTTACCAAGTAATCCTATACCCCAGTACCACCGGATCAACCACCACCACTTACAGCCAGGCCGGTGGCGTAGCCAGCCAGCCGTATATAAGCGGCGCCTGTGGTCCGCACGCAAAAATAGGTGGCTTTACCCAAGACGGGGGAATCAGTTACTGCCAAGCCACCATTAATAGCCTGCCAGCTGGTTACAACCGATTCCTGGTGGCTATGAAAACGGTTTACGGAACCCAGACAAACGTTAACATCACCGGTTTTTCCGGCACCAATAAGATAAGCTTCACCGGCACCCAAGCAGTTATTGACGCTACCGGCAAAGCCCAAAATGTGCTGCGCCGCATCCAGGTGCGCGTGCCGCTGACGGCCGCCGCCGGCACAACTAATTTGCCGAATGCCTTATCGGGCGGTGACGGCATCTGTAAACGCATGGTCAGCAGCCCCAGCAGCCCAACAACTTTCTACAATGTGGCTGGCACGACCGCCGGCGCGGGCGACTCCTGCAACGGCGCTCTCTAGATCTTAGCTAGCCGGTTTATTGTGGAATTTCTCGTGGATGTTTTTTAGGTGTGGATCTGTCACATGAGTGTAAATCTGGGTAGTCGCGATGTTGCTATGGCCCAACATAGCCTGGACCGATCGTAAATCAGCGCCATTCATCAACAGATCGGTAGCAAATGAGTGGCGAAGCGTGTGCGGGCTAACGTGCTTGGTAATGCCGGCCATCAGGGCGTAGCGGGCAACCAGGCGCTGGATACTGCGGGCTGTCAGCCGGTGGAAGTTTCCGGTCAAATCGACGGCTTTGCGGCCGCTGTAGCGGACAAATAGTGGCCGTGAGGTATCTGTTCGTTTGTCTAAGTAGGCCTGAATCCAGGTCGCAGCTTCTTCGCTGATGAAAATCGGCCGGTCTTTTTGGCCTTTACCGCGAACCATGAATTCTCGCCGCTGCAAGTTTATGTGGTCACGATCGAGCCCGACCAGTTCAGACACACGAAGGCCAGAGCTAAATAGCAGTTCCAAAATTGCCCGGTCGCGCAGGCCAACCAGAGTCTCGGTTTTGGGCTCGGCAAACAGCCGTTCCAGTTCGCCCTCGGACAAAAAGGTGACTTGTTTGCGTTTGGTGCGGGCCAATTCAATCTTGTCGGCCGTCAGTGCCGGAATGTCGCGTTTGGCGCAAAACTTCAAGAAGCTGCGCAGGGCAATCAAATGGTAATTTTGGGTAATTGAGCTGAGTTCATCAGAGGTATTGGTGCCCAAACGGTTCAGCCACAGCCGCCATTTACGGATGAGTTCCGGGTCAATTTCTTCGACTTTTATGTCGCCGGCGAAGTCGATCAAGCGAGTGAGGTAGTGGTCATAATTAGCAATCGTCTTCTGCGAGCGGTTTTGCTCGATCTCCAAATACTCCAAAAAATCGGTTTTAGCTTTAGCAAATTGCATAGTTACATTGTAACATTGTGCGACGGGTCGCGTAGGCTAGCGTGATCTGTTACAATGAGGTAAACGTAAATAGGAATCTTATGGAAAAAACCCTGATCATTTTCAAACCGGATGCCGTGATGCGCGGCATTGTGGGTGAAATTATTACTCGATTTGAACGCGCTGGTTACAAAATTGTTGCAGCCAAAATGCTAGAACCGGATTACGACCACTACTTCAAACATTACGAAGGCATTGGTACTTTGAAGACCCGAAAGGGCGACGAAATCTTCGAAAGCACGCTATCCAGCATGCAGGACGGACCGGTCATTGCTATGGTTTTGGAAGGTGTTGAAGCCGTCGAAAACGTCCGCAAAATGGTTGGCGACACCCAGCCAAAGTCAGCCGCACCGGGCACCATTCGTGGCGACTATGCCCATGTCACTTACGGCCAGGCTTCGTCTGTGGGCAAGGGCGTAGCCAACATCATCCATGCATCAGCTGACGCCGCCGAAGCCGAAAAAGAGATCGCCCACTGGTTCGCCGACAGTGAAATTCACGATTACACCGCCGTGCACGAAGTCTTCACCCAACCACGCCCTAAGAAATAACTTTCATCCAAACGTCATCCTGAAACAAGTTCCGGATGACGGCAGAGAGAAAGCTGTATAGAATAGCGACAGGCCTGCATAGTTCAATGGATAGAATAATTCCGTCCTAAGGAAGAGATAGGGGTTCGACTCCCTTTGCGGGCACCAGTTAGTGATACAATTATGCTTATGGCAAAAGCCAAACAAAAACCGGCTGCTGGCCGTCACAAATATTTTGCTGACCAGTTCGATGACGAGGAAGTCTTATTTGTCTTCCGCAAGCACCCGATTGTGATGCGTAAAGCGCTGATTTGGGGAATGCTGGCGTGGTTGGTTGGCCCGGTTTACACCGTGATTTTGACAGAAATGCACGTTAGCGACGGCAAAGCGCCGAGCATTGGCTTCTTCTGGGTCAGCGTGCTGCTAAGCATGGCCTTTGGCTGTTTGATACTTGCACCGAGTTACATTGGCTGGTACTTCAGCATTTTCATCGTCACTGACCAGCGGTTTATCCAGATCACCCAAAAAGGCCTGTTCCACCGGGCTGTAGCTGACTTGACGCTGCCCCAGATACAATCTGTTAACTATGAGATCGCCGGCTTGCAGGAAACCCTGCTGGGATTTGGTACAATAAAGATGCAGACATACGTGGGAGACCTGGAAATTCACGATGTCCATCACCCAGCCAAGATCCAAAAGCGATTGCTGACGATTTTGCGTGATGAGGGCATAACCACCAAGCCAGCAGGCAAGATGTCGCAGCCCGCATACGTTAATGATGAAGAAACTGAAGAAGACGAAGAAACTGAAACTGACTAAGCCTGACGTTAACGCGCTCAAGGCTAAGTTGCCGATTGGCCAAGGTAAAACCGCCGACGAAAAGATGAGCGAGGCACTGAGTGACGTGCCACGCATCACCAACGAAACTGTATCCGAACACCGCGAAGAAGTCCTGGCCGGCGCCCGCAAGTACATTTACCCGCTGCAGCACTCCAAACACCGCATCGTGCGGGTCTCGATCGCCTTATTTGCGGTTGTGATCATAGTATTTTTTGTTTCAATCGGCTTGAGTCTTTACAAATTCCAGTCTACGTCCGGCTTTACCTATAATGTGACGCGTATTATACCGTTCCCAGTCGCCAAAGCCGGTAAGAGCTGGGTGAGCTATGAATCATACCTGTTTGAACTGCGCCGCAACCTGCATTATTACAAAACCCAGCAGCCACAAGCCGTGCTGACTGGCAAACAGGGCAAGGCGCTGATCCAACACCTAAAAGAACAGGCTATGACCCAAGCCATTGAGGATGCTTACGTAAAACAGCTGGCCAGCCGTTACCACGTCAGCGTTAGTAGTACTGCCGTTAATAATGAAGTTGAGTTGGTGCGCAGCCAGAACCGTTTGGGTGATAGCGACCGGGTGTTCCGTGAAGTGCTGAATGAATTCTGGGGTTGGAATGAAGGCGACTTCAAAAGACAGCTAAAACAAGAGATGTTGCGCCAAGCCGTTGTAGCCAAACTAGACACTGCTACGAATGACCGGGCGAACCTGGCGCTCAAACAGCTGGTCGGTGGTGCCAACTTTGCCGCAGTTGCCAAATACCAGTCGGACGACGTGGCAACTAAGAATAATGCCGGCAAATACGGCAGCCCTATAACGGTGGACGACAGCAACCTGTCACCAATCTTAAGCCAGGAAATATTCAAACTGAACCCGGGCGAAACTTCCGGCATCATTAACACCGGCTATACGTTAGACATCGTCAAGGTGCTGACAGCCAGTGGCAGCCGCCGCACAGCTGCGCATATCCAATTTACTTTTAAAGACATCAATACTTACATCAAACCGCTGCAAGACAAAACGCCGGCGCACCAGTACATCAAAGTTTAAGAAGCCCTAGGCTGCTTTAGCATCCTGTTTGTTGATCTCTTCGTTTTCACGAAGGGCTTCGTCGTGCATGACATCTCTAGCTGTCACATTTGGCTTGAAAGGGTTGCCTTTATTTAGGTTGCTTAGTTCCGCTTTGGCTTCCCACTCAAACTGGTGCTGTGCGCGGGCGATATCCATTGAGGCTTCGCGCAGGGCAGTACTACCTAGCTCTTGGGCTGCCTGTGGTACAGTCGGTGCCGCAACAGCTTCGGGAAGTTTTATACTATTTCCGCCGTTGGCTTCGGTCGGAGGTGTTTTTGTTTCTTGCATTTGGTAGATCCTTTTGTTTTTGAACTTTATGAACGTATTTTAGCATAAGAACTTATATAAGTCAACATTTAAGCGCCAAGCAAAACCAAAAACGAGTTTCGGTAACGAATCCGCGCCAGGTGATTACGGCGCTTGTGGTTGGCCCAAAGTTCAAACGCCAGAGTTCCGTAAGGCGGCACGCCGCAGAGTAGGGCGGCGACCAACTTTTTGCGGGACCAGCGCAGGCTGCCGTAAGTGACCAGCACAACAGCGAAGTAAATCATAAATATTGTGCCGTGGACTTGGCCGGTGACCAACACAGCGCCGCTGGCGCCCGGCCAGTGGAAGTGTTGCGTCAAAATACCAGCGATCAGCAGCGTCCAGCCGCAGGCTTCGGCCAGAGCGCTCCAACGGAACAAGTTCCAGGCATCCGATTCGCCAAAAGGCCGGTTGGCTTCCAGTTTTTCAAAAAGCCAACCAAGCGGCCGCGCAACATGTTTAAGCATGGGTCTATTCTAGCAAGCTTGAATAAATAAAAACGAGCCACTGCCGGTGACTCGTTTAGACGTCCTATTTAATGACTAGCAGATTTCGTATGAATCACCGCCAGTTTTGGCTGGTGGTTCCTGAATGTGGTTAATAGATGGAAGTGGTGGTGTTGGCGTGACTGTTACAGTAGGCGTAGGAGTTGGCGTAGGTTCCCAGCTTCGGTTTTGGGCTATTCGGTCGTTTTGCGCGTCAAGCTTTCCCTCAACTTTGGCAAGCCCAGCGTCTGCTTTACCTCCGGCGATAGCTAGACGTGCCGCCATTGGCGAGACCGATCCAATTTTACTCTCAGACCAATCTGAAGTTTTTGTACGAACATCAGCCAAATGAGAAGCTACTTTGCCTACAATGCGTGGTGTCTTTGGATGCTCGGCCACAGCGCGAAGTCTTTTAATTGTTCGGTCCTTGTCGCTGCGTTTTTGTGAAGACGATTCTGACATAAAAGACATTCTAGCATAAGTAGTATAAATTGTCAATATCTAACAGATTGAAGTATGAAAAAAGCCACCAATAGGTGGCTAAAATTTCTTGGCGGGACTGACGGGATTATCGCACATGCTCCTCCGCTGCGGCGTGCTCGGAGTAAACCCCTGCGCGCGTCCTCGCTCCGCGAACCCGCTCGTTCGCTTGCACTCACTCCTCGCGGCTTCAACCCGCAGCCGACCATACAAAAAGCCCCAGCTTACGCTGAGGCATTCTGTATGGCGGGACTGACGGGATTTGAACCCGCGACCTCCTCCGTGACAGGGAGGCGAGCACTCCGCTGCTCCACAGTCCCGCATCTGGCTCCAGGCGCCAGTATCGTAAAATACAGGGGTAATCATACCAATTCCGGCAGTATAAAGCAATTTTTGTTTTACAGAAGCAGACGAGAGAGGATTGACACACTATCGTGCTTATGGTATTATTTGCGTCATGGATCGTAACATAGAAACTGAATTTGATGCGCAGCTAGGGCTTGATCATTTTGAACTTAGCGACGAAGCTGACGCTTTGGTAACCTTGGCGGCTTTGCGAAAGTATGGGTTGGGGCTTGGCGTGTCAGATAAGATAGAAAACAGTCTTAAGGCTGTAAAATATATGCCTGAGGATAAGCGCAAAATGGCGCCGGTAAGTCTTGATGGTAAAGACGCGACGATTGGCAGCAGGGACTGCAAAAGAGCGCTGGGAATGTACGTAGCCGATCCCACTGTATCAGAGGATTATCGTCAGATGGCGGCTCGAGCTCAAATGGATCTTGGCTTTGTGCCACTTCCTGTTTCAGAGATGGCTAGCTAATCCAAACCCAGCCGCCAAAACCCGTGTATACTGGTTATAGTTAACCTAACAGACACACAATGAAAAACAGTTTTCAGAAATTCGCATCTAAGACGTCCAACCTTGCCGGTTCCACATACGCCTTCCTGCTGGCTTTTGGCATTATTATCGCCTGGCTGGCGTTAGGCCCGCGGAATCACTATTCTGACACCTGGCTTATAACCATCGCCACTATTACCGATGTGATCATTTTCTTGATGGTTTTCCTGATCCAAAACACCCAGAACCGTGACAGCAAGGCAATCCAGCTAAAACTGAATGAATTGATCGTGGCTGACCAAAAAGCCCGTGACGCCTTCATTGGCCTGGAGACGTTAACCGATGCTGAACTAATGGAGCTGGATGATGAATTCCAGCGCTTGCTGGCTAGCATTGAGACCACGCCAGCCATGCGCAAACTGCACAAAAAGGTTGCGCACGAAAAGGAAAGGCGCACGACGCTGTACGATCAGGCCGAACACCTGATGGGCGCGTTACTAAGCCCGTTGACCAGCAAAGAAGTCACTGGCCACCAGCAAAAACATCGCTGATCCGTCTTGCACAAGCGGCTTAATCAAGCCCCAACCGCAGCATCAGCCGTAGAATAAATGGAGTGAAATGGCGTAAGTAAGTCATGGCAAGCCTTCATGCGATGGTTTGAATACATCGCTGCATGCGAGCACGCCAATATGTCTTTGTTTTGTGTACATGTCAGTCCTTGTTTTTATTTTTGTTACCCAAGCTGAATATAATCCTTTCAGCGCGCCAGTCAATGCTTTGTGACGATAATCACTTATGCTTAAGGTACGACAGCTTGATCAGGTATAATAATTTGCCATAGGCCACCTTAGCTCAGTTGCGCGGCTTGCCGCAAAATCAGAAACGCGCAAAGCGCTCTATCAACTGAGCTGGAACGGTTTAGCAATTCAAAACCTAGGCCACCTTAGCTCAGTTGGTAGAGCGACGCATTCGTAACGCGTAGGTCAGCAGTTCGATCCTGCTAGGTGGCTCCATAGTTTCACTGGAGGACGCTTCGCTGGTGTCGACAGAAAATGCCCACCGGGCATTTCTGAGTTCGATCCTGCTAGGTGGCTCCATTTAGTATCGAGCGGGTGTCGTATAACGGCTATTATGTAGCCTTCCCAAGGCTGAGACCAGGGTTCGACTCCCTGTACCCGCACCAACTTTTATGAGGGGCGTTCCGCCTCTCGACATAACTGTCCACCGGACAGTTATGGGTTCGACTCCCTGTACCCGCACCAACTTATCATCCAGAGGTGATACAATATTTGCTAGATTATGGCGTCCAACAAAAAGTATTTTCACGATCATCTAGTCTTGCTGCTGTTAAGTGTCAACGTATTTTTGGCCGCAGCTGGCAATATTTTCATCTTGTTGCGCCTGACCACCAGCCACGGCACCGGCTATTTTGTACAGTACCGCTCCAGCCTGGGAGTCAATGCTTTCAAAACAGGCGGCTTGGGCGAGCTGGTCAGTTTTATAATCTTTGCCTTGCTGGTAGTGGTGGTTCACTACCTGTTAAGCTTGCGGGCCTACCATATCCACCGCCAGCTGGCTATTGCGATTTTGTATCTGGGGATTCTACTGCTAGTCCTAACAATTATTGTCAGTAACGCTTTATTAGTTCTGCGTTAACGGTGGGTGGATATAAAGGGTGACTGACCTCGAAATTCCTTTCGAAAAAGATCGGCGTGGTCATTATCGATTTTTTGAAATTTTGCCCGGGGCAATCAGCTGGACATTACTAATTTTGCCAATTGCCCTTAGCTTGGTCACGATCAACCTAAACGGTATCCAAACAAACTTGGCAGTTATTTTCGTGCTGCTGTACCTGTTAATTTTCTTTACGCGTGGTCTTGGCTATGCCATGCGGGCCATTGCCGGCTACCGTGATATGCGCCAGCAAATGAAGCTGGACTGGCACGTCTTGTCAGCCGATATTGACGCTGGGCAGCTAACGGACCAAGCTACCAAGCGGCCACATTGGCATCTGAAGAACTTGCGGTTGTTGGGCCAGCGTGACCCGCAGTTCAAAC
>DASZPJ010000007.1:0-38407 GCA_035550295.1 Saccharimonadales bacterium (SeqCode) | reverse complement strand
TCGCTAAGATCCAAAAAAGCTTCATCCACCGAATAGACTTCGGTCCGAGGCGTTACGCTGGTCAGTACCCGGATTACCCTTTCGCTGATGTCGCCGTACAGCTCAAAATTGGCGCTAAAGCTAACCACGCCGTACTGCTGGAACAGCTGCTTGTGTTTGAAGGCCGGCGCACCCATCGGGATGCCGATTTGTTTGGCTTCGACCGATCTGGATACCACGCAGCCGTCGTTGCTACTGAGAACGACGACCGGACGATCCTCTAAGTCTGGCCGGAACAAGCGCTCACAACTTACGAAGAAGCTGTCACAATCAATCAGGGCAAAAATGCTAGGCTTCACTAAATCTATGGATTATGGCTGTTACCACGCCCAGGGATTCATCGTCGCCAGCCAACTGGCGGCGTCGGCACAGTGCAAAGCCGCTAGCCCGCCAGGTTACAACCAGATCGTTGGCGCCACGGCCTTGGGCACGGTCTACTATCGCCACATCGCCGTCGTAAACGCCTTGGTCGGCCCAATTATGGCCACTGATGCGGAACAAGTAGGTGCTGCTCGGCCGACGCACCAGCAGCTGGTTGAGGTCTAGCGCCAACGGCCGGCCGCGGCCGCGCTGGTCTACTCCCGGGTTGGGAAAACCGGCGTGGATTGATACTCCATCGCTTCCGGCCAAATCTGTAAAATCTTCTTCCATAATTTCTCCTGTTCTGTTTGTCTCATATTTTTATGCCTCGGCCAGGACGTATTCGCGGCCTTTGAAGATGAGTCGCTTTGGAAAGCTCTCAAATTTGACTTGGTCGGCTTCGTGGCTAAAACGGATGCTGGCGATTTGGATTTCGCTGGCGACGATAGTGTTGGTAGTGTTCATGGTTCAAACTCCTGTGCTCGGGTGAGCTGTTCAGATAATAAAAAGAGTAACTGACTAGTGTAATCTGCCAGTGAACGGATTAAGATTTAGAGCTTCGAGCGAAGTGGATGATACCGTTCCGATGATCCGACTTCTCGTGCTAGAAACTAATGAGTTTGAAAGACCGCAGGGACCGAAGTATGCGTGCTTGTGATAAGTCCGAGGAGTAAATCGGTTTCCCAAAGTCTCCGCGTGGCTGGGATTTAGTATACACCACAAGCATGTTGCTGCAACGTGATTTAGCTCACGCCTTGGTGCTATACTTCGACCATGGAAATTTTGCTAATCCGCCATGGCTCGACCGGTGTTAAGCGTGGTGAGCGCGCCGGCTTTGGCCCGGATGGTGCGCCACTGAGCGAACAAGGTATTATTGAAGCAAAAGCTTTGGCCGAACAACTGGCCGCACTTGGCATCGATCTGGCCCACGAACCGACAGCCGTGTCGCCAATGCTACGGACTCGCCAGACGGCAGAATTGGCCGGATTACGAAACCTGCGCATCGAACCGCTTATTAGCGAAGTTAATAGCGGTCTCGACGTGCAGACGGTGGACGCCATGCTTTCGCGGCGGGAAGTCCCCGAGCAAGTGTTGGCGGCCGCGAAAATGGTTTTGGAGAATCCGCCAACGGAGCGCATTTGGGTGACGCATGGCTTTTTAATTGCTGGTTTGTGTGGAGCGCTGGAGCAAGTTCAAGAACCGTTTATGGCTGACTGTGGCAGCATCCGCAGACTGACTATTTAATGGTGTCTAGGAAGTCGACTAGTTCTTTGGGGGTGATTTCGGCTTTGACGAGGTAGCCGTCGGCCTGGCTTTCGATGTCGGCCCGGACGTCGTCGCGCTGTTCTAGGTTGGTCGTAATGATAATTTTGGATTTAACGGGTGGATTGAGGGTAGGATCGCGCAAAGCCCGCAAAATCTCAATACCGCTAAGGTTGGGCACCATCAGGTCCAGCAAAATGATGTCGTATTGGTTGGTTTTGGCGGCTTCCAGGCCTTCGGCGCCGTCGACGATGGTAGTGACTTCGTAGCCGGCTTTGTTGAGCGCGCGGGTGTAAAGTTCGGCGATGAAGTGCTCATCTTCGATGCATAGCACATGGCGTCCAGCGACGACTGGAGGTTGGTCGGTGGGTAAATCTGTCATTACTTCTACTCTATCACTTTACCTTCGGTATAGGGAGTGGTTCTTGATCCAGCCGTGGGCGGTGCGGGTAATTTCCTGGTTGCCGCTTTGCTTGCTGGCTTCGCTAATTTGGTCGTAAGGCAGCAAGGTAAAGCCGAAAGTACTGCCTTCGCCTTCTTTGCTTCTCACCCACAAATTGCCGCCGTGGGCTTGGATGATGGCTTTGGATAGGTACAATCCTAGGCCGGTGCCGCCAATTTGGGCGCGGTTGCGGTGATCGCGGTAAAACTTGGTAAACAAGTTGGGCATGATGCTGCTGCCAATGCCAAGGCCAAAGTCCTGGATGGTAGTTTCCACCAGGCCTTCCTGGTTGATCTTGGATTCGATGTTAATGGTGGTGCTTTGTCCACTATATTTGATGGCGTTATCAACCAAGTTGTTGACTACTTCTACGATGCCGATGGCGTCGACGCCGACTGCTGGCAGGCCAGTAGCTATCTTGCAGTTCAGGGTGATACCGCGGACTTTAGCGCGCAAAGACAGGTCCTGGACGGCTTTTTTGAGAATGCTTGGCCACTCACCTTTCTGTAAGTGCAGCTGCAGCTGGTCGTCGTCGACCCGGGCGACGTTCAGGATGTTATTGACGAACGACATTAGCTGTTCGGCCTGGGAGTGCATTTTATCCATAAAGTTAGCCAGTTCCGGCTGGCCGGCGGTGTCAATCTCATCTTCAAAGACTTCAATATAGCCCCGCAACAATGTCAGCGGAGTCCGCAGCTCATGCACTGTCAGGGCGATAAAGCTTATGGCCTGGTCGTCTTGGCTGTACTGCTTGGTGTGGTCAAACAGCGCCAACATAACCTCGTTGTGTTCAGGGTTGTCGCGGTTGTAATAAGCTGCCAGGTCGAATAGCCTTGCCGGATGATTGTCTCGAACATTCAAGCGAACCCTTTCCCAACTGGACGAAGCCGTAGCTGAATCGGCACGGGATTGCTTCAGCCAATCGTCCAGGGTGTCGTTGCTGGGGAACGACATATCCAGCACCATGTAGACGTTTTTCCCGACCAGGTCTTCAGCTGCCATGCCGATGTATTCTGCGGCGGCAGTATTGGCAAAGATAACGGTGTCCTGGGCATCCATAATGAATAGCGGCAGCGGTAAATTTTGGGCCACAAAATTCTGGTTCAAGCTGGGTTTTGGGGATGTTGTGTGGGCAGCAGTTTCGTTAGCAACATCGGCAAATTGGTAGATTTGGGCAGCCAGGCTGGTGACCAATTCCCGGCCCAGGCTTAATTTTTCGATTTCCGGGGCCTTGGTGCCAGCTTCGGTTGGGCTGAGATGCCAAACTGTTTGCCAGATGGCTAGCAGTGGTTCAGTGACGCGCTTGCTTAGCAACATGGCCGTCGCGGTAGCCAGCCCGACCGCTACAACTAGAGAGACTACCAACATTACAATGCTCAGGCTGTGGTGTAAGTTGCTTAGCCACCACACGAACAGCAGCAGTAAGTTCTCAGCAATCAATAGACCAAAAACCAGCTGCTGCAGTTTGCGTTGGAACTGTCGGAAATGGTCCATCTGCTAGCTCTTCCTACGGCGATGAACTAACGGCACTAGTGCTGTCGACGGCGGTAATCCAAGTCTGGCCGGCGTTCAGGCGGATCGGCTGGCCGCCGACCGTGAAGCTGATTTGGTTGGTGCGGCTGGCTTTGTGCCAGTTGCCCGTAGTTAGTATGCCGTCCTGGAATATGTAAGCAATGCCGCTGCCTATGTCTTGGTAGTCGGAGTAGTAAGCCCCGCTGGCGTCTAGCGCTCCTTGGGCCTTGGCGACAACTATGGCAATCACGACATTCGGGTTGATCTGTTTGCTGGTGTTGGCATCGATGTGTGCAGCGCCGGCTTCACTACGTTCGTAAGTGTTGGTTTTGGTGTTGTAATCGTAATGTACGTTGTAGTCCGGACCGGACATTGTAAAGTTGATGCTGCCGGCAGTGACGGTTTTGGCAGGCGCATCTTTTTTACGCAGCAAGCTGGTATAGTGGCTGGTACCGTAGCCTTTGCTGGCTTCCAGCTGGTTGAGTGTGCTGACATTGGTATAGACGTTGTGCGGTGCGGCCCGTGAACCGACGCGGTGGTACGAACCGCCATTGGCGAACTCGTCCAGGTCTTTAACGTTCCAGTTGCGGATGTCAGCCAAAGCGTTGGGGCTGCCGCCGACGTGCGCATAGCTGGCGTCAAAGCCGCTCATCCAGTCAATATAGTATGGTCGGGCACTGCGAACAGGACCGACGTTGACGTTAGAGGCATCTTGGAACAGCGCCACGAAACGGGTCACGCCACCTTCGGCGACGGCTTCAAAGACGACTCCGGCTTGGCTCAAACCCGACTGCGGTCGGGCATCGAGACTGTTCTCGATCATCACTGCCGTGACTGGCCGTTGGTTGATGAAGGGTGCGACTGGCAGCCCGGTCAAATTGGATGGAACGGTTGTTGGTTTCTTCTTAACGATGACGTGGGCTTTGTGTTTGGCTGGCACCGGCTTGGAGTGATGGGCCAAAACCAGGGCCGCGGTGATGCCCCCTATCAGTAACACGGCCGCAGCGATTGCGATGTACTCTTTTTTGCCGGGTGGCCAACTGAAATGAGGGTTTAATTTACTGCGCCATGAAGCTGGTTGTTTGGTGCTGTCGACTGGTAGGTCGGCATTCACCTGCTTGACCAGTTCGGCCGGCTGTTTAATGTCATCGGTGGCAGCTACTTCTTCGGGTGTTTTAAAGCTTTCGGTTTCGGCTTTTGGTGGTTCGACTGCGGCAGGTACTGGTCTTTGGTTGCGGGCATCGAGAGCAGCCCGCAATGAAGAACCAGGCCGCTGTGGCTGCTCATCTCCATTCATACTGCTTATGATAGCAAATTTACAAGGCTTAGCCCAGATGTTTCAGCTGGGTTTCGATGCGGCTTAGGCTGCGGTCTTTACCCAGTGCGGCCAAGCTGTCGGCCAAAGCCGGACTGGCCGGTGCCTGGGTGGTGGCGATGCGTATCAGGCTAAACAAGACGGCTGGTTTTTGGCCGGTTTGTTCCAGTAGATCGTTTAATTTTTGAGTAAGGTCATCAGTAGTAAAGCTACTCGCTTCCAGGCTGGCTTTAGCTTTTTCTAACAGGTCACGAAGCTCGCCTGAAGACAATTTTTTGAGCTGCTTGTGTTCAGAAATAAGGCTGTCATCAACAGGTAAATCAACGAAAAAGAAACGGGTTAATTCCGGCAATTCACTGAAATATTTAAGTCGTTCCTGAACCAGGCCCAGCACCTGTTTTTTATAAGCATCGTCAGCGGCTTGGGCTTCGTCTGGCCAAAAGTCGGCGACCTTTTTATAGAGTGCATCAATCGATAATTCGCGGATGTAACTGCCGTTCATCCAGTCCAGGCGCTTCGGATCAAAGACCGCCGGGCTGGTGTTGAGCCGGTCGAGCGAGAATTTGTCGATCAGTTCCTGTTGGCTAAAGACCTCTTGGGTGCTGCCGTCATTCCAGCCAAGTAAGACCAGGAAGTTTAATAGCGCTTCTGGCAAGTAGCCTTTGTCACGGTATTCCAGCGTGTTGGTGTCGCCGGTGCGCTTCGACAGTTTTTTGCCGTCCAGGCCGTTGATGGGCGGCAGGTGTACAAACTTCGGCGCTTGCCAGCCAAAGAGTTCGTAGAGTAAAACATGCTTGCTGGTGGAACTTATAAATTCGTCGCCGCGGATAACGTGGCTGATCTGCATCTCGTGGTCATCGACCACATTGGCGAAGTTATAGGTCGGAAAGCCGTCACTTTTGATCAAAATAAAGTCTTCGATTAATGACAAATTGTCGACGAAGTCACCGCGGATTTCATCATGCCAGGCCACGCCATTGTCAGCCAAATGATGGAACTCAGTCCTGATGGCTTCGACGTCCAGGCGGATCGGATACTCGCCTTCCGGGCCAGGGCTTTTACCATCGTGGAATTCTGCTTCCATCGATTTGCGGTAAACAAATGGCTGGTGGGCGGCATCTTGCTTGTATTCCTGGTAGCGTTCCGGGGTAACGTAGGAATAGTAGGCCAGTCCCTGCTCCACCAACTGTTCAGCGACCTTTTGGTATAAGCCGGTTTTTTGGCGCTCTGACTGGATGTATTCAATGTTTTTGTGCTGGCCCTGGCTGATCCAAAACCCCTCATTTGGCTCCAGCCCCAGCCAATCCAGGGCTTCAACGATCTGTCCCACACCTTCGGGTACGAAGCGTTCGCGATCGGTGTCTTCCAGCCGCAGTATGAACGTGCCACCGTGGTGTTGGGCGAACAAGTAGTTATAAAAGGCTGTGCGGACGCCACCAACATGCAAAAAGCCGGTCGGGCTGGGCGCGAAACGGGTACGGACGCTGCTCATAGCCTTCCATTATATATGAGAAAAACGTCTCTTACGAAACAGTTTACAGGCTATTAGCAATTTGCTGCAGCTGGCTGACGCCTAAAGCATCATGGCTGGTGACTAAGTACCAAACGCCACCTTTGACCCACGTAATATGCTGGCCGTACAGATAGTAAGTCGTGCCGTTTTGGATATTTTTGGTGTAAGCGGCATCACCTACATCAGGCAGCACAACCTTGTTAAGCAGATCCTGGTTGCTCCAGTCGGATGGTTTTTCGACGACCGAGAAAGCTTGGCCGGAACCGCTGGTGCTGACGTAATTCATAGCCACGACGCCGGTGTCATAGTTTAATTGCCCAAGCTTAACCCCAGCTGGTTTATAGCTCGGCATGGCAGCCGTAAAGCCGGCTTTAGACGAGGCTACTTGCAGGCGGGCGGCACTAAAGCCTTGTACGCCTACTACGCCCAAAATCGCCAAACTAACTGCCAAGCCAAGGCCCAGCTTTGAGCGGCTGTGCTTTTTGCCAGGTAGCTGCGGCGCCAGCTGTTGGTGGCTATTGGCGTGGGCTACTGCCCGTTCAATCAACTGGCTGGTGGTGGGCTGTTCACGGCGGATTGGTGGCGGTGTCGGCATTACGTAGTTGGCTTGGGGTTCTGGATTGATCTCTGGCAATGGTTTGGGTGCCGGGCCATGGGCCGGCGCGCCAAAACGGCTGATATGCTTGCTTTTGGCGATTGATTTGGCGTGCTTCAGCCGCTTGGGGTCAATCCGACTGACTGATGGCTGGAAGCTGACAGTTGCCAAAGTTAGTGCTTGTTGCACGTTTTCATCAATGACTTGGGCGGCCGGTTTGTGGACAGCGCTACGCATCAAAGTTTTGGCTGCTTGTGGCTTGTGACCGCTGGCATGGCTGGCCATGTGGTGCGCAGAGCCGCTTGCCCGAGGGGCCGGAGAGCTTTTGGTGGTAACCTGAACCACCTTCACCCGGCCAGGGCCGACGGGTGGACTTTTCTTTTTAGTAGCGTTGTTGTTTTTTCTCACGACCATCATTCTCTGTTAGACAGTGCTTATGAATATCTTAGCGCCTCTTGTCGTGAATCGCAAGTGGCTCCATAATGGAATGCTAGCGCCGCAAGTCGGTGCCCGCAGACAAATTCATGGATTATCTTGATCACAACAAAGATGCCAGGCATCGTTTTATCCTGTTTACAGGCTATTTTTTGATTGCTATTGCGATTGCCATGGGAACGATCGTGCTGGTTTATCGAGCCTACGGATTTGGACTGAACACAGACGGTTCGGTTACCCAAAATGGCCTAATTTTTGCCGCAAGCCATCCGGACCCGGCCAAAGTTTATATTGATGGTAAGCTGACTGGCTGGCGGACAGATGCCAAACTAACTATTGCCGAGGGCAATTACCTCTTGACCCTAAAACGTGATGGCTATTGGGACTGGCAGCGCAGTGTCGAGGTTGAAGGCGGTGGCGTGCAGCGCGTGGATTACCCGCTATTAATTCCCAAAACCCTGGACTCCCGGGTCCTGGCGGATCTGGGTGGTGTGCCAAGCTTGGCCAGCCAAAGTCCGGACCAGCGCTGGTTGCTGCTTGGCAAACCCGGCAATCTAACAGCTTTTGATCTGTACGATTTGAAAAACCCGACCAAACCAGCCACTAGCTTGAATTTACCGGCCAGCCTGCTCAGCCCGGCTTCTCACAACCAAAGCTGGCAATCGCTGGCTTGGGCCGATGACAACCGGCATTTATTGCTAAAGCATACTTACGATGGCAAGGCTGAATTTATATTGCTGGACCGGACGGCTCCGGGCCAGTCCCTAAACCTCAACAAGGTTTTTAATGTGGCGGCCACTGACATCGCCTTTATCAACCGCAATTTCAATGATTTTTACCTGTACGATGGCGCGCAAAAGACCCTGCAAACAGCATCGCTTAGCAGTCCCACGCCTGCTTTGCTGGCATCCCAAGTGACTGCAATCCAGGCTACCGATAGCGGGCTGATCATAGTGACCGCCAAAGATGCGCCCAAAGGCCAGTCCCTGGTCCAGCTAAGAAACGGTGACCATTTCTCTACCATTACTAGCTTGCCAGCCGACAAGCAGTATTTGCTGGCAGCCGCTAAGTACCATGGCAGTTTGTATGTGGTGGTCGGTGCCAGCCAGCGCAATACTATCAATATTTACAAAGACCCGCTTCAGCAGCTGAAGGCTGACCCTGCCCTGGCCTTGCAGCCAAAGCGTATCTTGTTCTTGAAGTCACCCAAATTTGTTAGCTTTTCGCCCGATGGCCAGTTTGTGTCAGTTGAAAATGGCCAGTATTTCTCCGTTTACGATATTGATAGCGGCATCAGCTATGAATACAGTGTGCCGCATACGCTCGATTTGCCAGGAGCCCAAGCTAAATGGATGGACAATTACCGGCTGACTTATGTTAGCCACGGAATACTCATTGAGTTTGACTATGATGGCTCAAACCGCCACAGCTTGATGGCAGCTAACGCTAACTCCGGAGTGTTCTTTGACGCTAAAGACAACACCGCTTATTCAGTCGCGCCAAGCCCGACAGTAGGCAGCCATGACCAGCTGGTACAGACAAATCTTCTAACTAAGGCCGATCGTTAACGGAAAGCCTGGCGCACGGGCGCGCTAATCCAACGCAGAATTGCAACCAGGAAACCTACCAAAACCAGTATCAAGACGGTTTTACCCAAACCAGTGCTGGCTACGCGGCTCCACAAAGTCGGGCCGTTGCCTGGCAGATTATCTGGTGTGGCAGACGAACTGGCGACAGTTGTTGTGGCGACCGTATTGCCGGATGGATCAGGACTGATTTGCTGGCCGACTACGATCAGTCGGTGCAGGCTGGTCCCCGGCGGATCGCAAGTAATCAGTGTAGCTGTGGCGGTTTGGCCGGGCACGTCGTTGAGGACCGATACGTCACTCGGATCAACAATCTGGCGGCTGATTACTTTGTAAACATAAACTTTGCCGTTGTAGGTCAGGTAAAAAGTATCGCCAGCTACCAGGGTATGCAGCAGTACGAAGGCGAACTTGTAGTGGCCGGGGTTGAAGATGTTGTTGCTGCTGTGACCAAAGAACGCGGCATTGCCCTTTTGGCCGGGCATTACAGTAGTTGGATAATGCACGACGCCGTCTTGCAGGTCGCTCTCGATGGTGGCTTCGTTGGTTGAAGTTTCGCCGTAAGTGACCGGAATCTGGACGTTAATTTTAGGAATGATAACTTCCGGCGTGCCATTCGAGGCCACGCTGTTGCTGCCGACAATCAACGGCGTAGAAGCTGATGCGCGGCTGGGCTGGATGAATGGCGAAATGAAGACCTCATTAAAGAAGCCGAACATGAATATGAAAACCACCAACAATCCCATACCCAAGCCAAAAGCCAGCGACTGTAAGTGGTGCTTAGCTTTTAATTTGCCTCCAGCGGTGACGTTGTGGCGGATGGTTTTTTGCAAATCTTCGGTACTGCGCACATCACGTAATTTTGGGTTTTTGGTACGGGCACGGTTGCTGGGTTGCTTGTGATCGCTAAGGGTCGTCGTGGCTGCGGGCTGACCAGTAACTTGGGATTGGCTGGCGTAAAACTCCTGCCAGACGACGTGTTTTTCGTTGTCAGGCAGGGATTGGTAGTAGTTATGCCATTCAGTTTGGATTGTTGCTAGATCTTTGCCGGAAGTTCCTAGGCTGTACATGAAGTCCTGGTGGCTGGTGCGGCGGGTGACGGATTCGGCTTCGGCCAGTTCTTGCAGGGCACTGGGTTCACTTTGGTAAATCTCTTCCAGCTTTTGGCGGATCAGGTCAGCAGCGGCTTCACTGCTGTACGGTGAAGTTGACGGATCAAATGATGTGTTGGTGTCTGCCATATAAAAGTCAAAGGCATTGCTAGCCCTCTGGGCTCAATTGTAGTACAATTACCCCTTACTGACTACGGGATAAGCGTAAGTTTTGTGCTTTAAAAACTAGTAAGTGCTTTGGGCGAGTGGCGGAATTGGTAGACGCGCTAGACTCAAAATCTTGTGAGCTTATCGCTCGTGAGGGTTCAAGTCCCTCCTCGCCCACCAAAACAAAGGCCGACCTTTTGGGTCGGTTTTTGTTTTGGTTAGTGGGAGTGCGCGCAGAACCTTCCCGAGGGTTCGCGGATGAGAAGCGCAGACAAAGAAGTGCTGGCATTTCTTTGTCGAGCATTGCAGGTAGGAGTGCGCCTGAAAGGCGCGCGATAGTCCCTCCTCGCCCACCAACTAAAAAAGACTCCGGCCGTCTTTTTTATTTGGTGATTAGGCTTCCTTGGCTTCTGTTCTAATGGCCGCTAGGCTCGCGGCATATTCTGCAGGCGTGGGAATGCGCACGCCCGGTATTTCCACGGCGTGGTATTCACCCCTTAGTCTTGGTAGGATGCGGTCTTCAAGTCGTGTGACTATGCGGTTTAGATTGGGCTTTGATCCGACGAGCAGTTGCTTAGCCACAAATTTCATACGCAACGCCAGGCCAGGGTCTACTTCCATCTCCATCAAAGCAGGGTGGTTAGGCCCTCTCATACGTGCCACATAGTCGGCGCAGAGCGTGCCACCCCAACTCAGGATTTCAGGTCGGTGTCGTGGTTTGTCGCTACTTCGCTTGTCGATCCTTACGTTGTCAAAGTCGATGTCGGTGTCAACGATAACAATCCGGCTGGGATCATACTTTCCGATTGCCTTGCGGCTGTTGCTGCTTTTGACCTGGACTCCAAAGACGTGTTCATCGCTAGCCACTATAAAGTCAGCATTATGTTGGTCGTCTTTTGCGGCTTCAAAGGCAGGTGGTGCCGGCAAGACAAAGGTAACTTCGGGATTACGTCGTTGTACTTCCAATAAAGCCAAAGCCGTGTCGAATTCATTCAGGATGCCGACCATTTTGCTCCGCTCTTCAAGCTCCACCTTGTGAGGCTGATCGGCCGATTGGCGGAAGTGACGTTCTTGCAACGAACTAATCGCCAGCGCAGTAATGCCTAGGGCAGACTGCATGCTTGTAATACGATAATGCCGATCCTGGCCCTCTGTTGTGTAGGCGTGTCCAGCCCACTCCCCTACCATGCCCAGGTTGAGTATGTGGAAACGTTCATGTTGCGTCGGTTCAAAACGTTGGCCTTGTTGCACAACGCGCAACAACTCATCACGCCAGATTGGATCAAATTCCGTTTTGCCCCATTGCTGGTAGGCTACAAGGTCCAAATCCACCCCGTCGTCTCCAGTCATCATATCGTGTAGCAGATGACCAAACTGGTTAGACCAACCGGGTACATCGGAAGGTACGCCCGGTGCCGGTGGAGCCTTGGGTGGCGAGTAAGGTTTTACGAACTCAGTCGAGAACATAGTATTATTATACCAACTTTATAGCAATAAATCAATGCTAAAAACAGTGGTGAACTTTTCACTCCCCTGTTGTACTTGTAATTATAGCGCTTGTTGATGCCTCAAAGGCCTTGCTGGGATTTTGTAACCACCAGACGCTGGCGCTGGCGGCTGTTTTAACGCGCCAGATTTCCATGTCCGGCTCCAGTTTGGTGCTGCTGACCTGCCCATTTACGGCCACAAAGATATTTTCGAGATGTTTGGTGATGATGGTCGCCGAGTGCGGCAGTGTAAATTCGTGCAGCCAATCAACCAGGCGCAGCAAATCCATGTCGAAAGTTATAGCTTGGGTAAAACGGGCGCTGGTAGCCAGTTTTTGAAGCTGGGCAAAGCTTAGGACCAATGAAGTTTCTGGCCGATCGAGAACGTGCGGCAACGCCTTGAAATAATCGATGGCATCTTTGGTGATCGTCAGCTGGCCGGAATATTTTTCGATGAACTTTTCCAGCAAGATCGCCGTCTCAGAGTTGCGGCCCAGGTCGCCGGCCAATAACACGCCGTCCGCCCACTGGCTCATAGCCAGGAGTTCCGACAAAGCTTTTTGCGAGAATGACCCACTCGGAGTAGTCGGTGCGTATTCACCTTCCATCAAAACTTTGCCGACGGTTTTTTGCAAACTGTCCGGCAGCAACACACGGGCTGTGCCAACGCCGGCTTTAGCGGCTGCGGCATAGGCTTCGGCCACGGCGGCAAAACTGTGTGGGTTGCCGCCAACAATTAACAGCTTCCCTGCTTGGTTGCGATTTTCCGGCCGGCTCCAAAGCAGATCCGGAAACAGCGGCCTAGAGCTAGTTTGTTTAGACCAATAATCACTTTGCATAGTCGACAATCAGCTTTACGTACTCTTCGGGGTGGCGCCAGCAGTCATTATGACTACCAGGCAAATGCTTAATCTCAGCCTTAGGATAAATTTTTTCTACCATTGGACTACACCAGCCATCTTGATCATTACGAATAATCAACGCTGTCTCATTGCTATGAAATTGGGGTCTATTTGACAGTAAATAAGGCCGATAAAGACGAATATTATAAGCAAAATGAGTAACTAAGTACCACATACCCCACAGTAAATTCTCTAGGAGAAGGTCGTGCACTAAGTTGTTTAGAAATTTCCTAACAAATGAACGTTCCGGCCAGACAGTAGGATTGATCATTACGTGTTTGCCGGTAACATGCAGCAAACATCCGCCAGAATGACTAATTACGACCGTGGCTTTGCTGGCCTTGTCTGCACTACTAAAGCCTGCGGTGTGCAGTTGGTGTTCTAGCCGGCGGCTGTTTAAACGGCCTTCAGCCAAACCATATTGAATCCAATAGCTAGGCTTGGAGTTGGTAGCTGCCACTTTTTGTCTCCAGGCGGTAAATCATGTTTTTGCGCTCGATAACGACAGGCCAGTCCTGCGATTTGGCGTGGTCGAAAAGTTTTGCCGTAGGATTAAAAGCGATTGGCTTTTCGACGCGTTCCAGCATTGGAATGTCGCTTTCAGAATCACCGACGGCAATGCTGCCCTGCCATGTCGCCTTGTTATGTTCGACCAAACGTTCCAGGTATTTTGGCTTCTCTTCACTTTTGAGGATCTTTTTTTGGCCAGTAAAGTGGCCGGAACTGTCGACCTCGTAAATCGATCCGCCGTAATCGTCCATGTCGTAATATTCAGCCAGTAATTGAACGATCTCCAATTGCGAGGCCGAGATGGCGAAGATCAAATAATTTTGGGCTTTGAGGTCACGAATTAAATCACGCGTGTAGGTGTAAACCTGGTCTTTATACTCAGCTATGACGGTCCGGCAAGCGGCTTGCAAGTCCGACACGCTGATGCCGGTGATGCCGTTGTCGACGAGTTCGACCAGTGCCTGTTCGTAGGCCGCAAAGGCGTTAGTGCTGCTGCGCTTTTTCCATTCCATGCGAGCGGCCCGAACACTTTCAAAACCTTTGGCATCCAGGTGGCCTTGGCGCACAAGCTCATCGGCCAGGGCATGATATAACTGCCAACGAATTAGCGTTCCATCGATGTCAAAAACGGCAAAAGGCCTGCTCATGCCAGCCAATCCGCTACTTTTTGGGCAAATGTTTCTTCGGCTTCGTGGAAGCTATGGTCGGCGAACGGCACCAGCATAAAGTCATTCACTTTCAGCATTTGGTTGGACGTGTTGGCCATCAGCAAGTTCAGCGCTGCTTGCGAACCGCCGGCCGTAAAGGCATATTCGTCCTCTTCGCCCAAAATTACTAGCGTCGGTCGGGTGATGGCTTTGTATTCTTTGAAAAGTTCTTTGCTGCCGATACGTTCGTGCGTCGCTTCGTAAAACGGAAAGGTGTTGTACTGACCATCCGGATTGAGCAAGTCCCAAGCCGACTGGGCGCTAAAGCCTGGCAACACAGTAGTTTTCGGCAAGATTTTCAGTGGCTTTTCGTCACTGACTGCCGCCGCGGCGTAATCAATCGTTTTCCAAAATTTCTTGGATCCAGATTCGGCAAATGGAATGCCAACGTCGTCGCCGGGCCCGGCCATCACGTATTTACTGAATGGGTTATCCTTGGCCAAATTATCGTACGCGCAAATCTTGTTGGCGCCGCTGCTGTGACCAAGCAAGTAAAACTCTTTGAAGCCTTTAGACTGCAAGTACTTCACCGCACCATCAATGTCGTGAACGCAATCAGCGATAAGTTCGAAGTTGGCGCCGGCTTGGATGCGCTGATTATCGGTCGGATCATTAGGATTTACCACCCGTAACTGCTTCGACTCGTAAGCTCCACGGTTATTGAAAGCCCAAAAAGCAATTCCCTGATCTGTTAGTGCTGTGCCAATCGCATTCATCCACGTCGGCGTATAAAAAATACTGCTGGCCAGGCCGTGCAGCCATACTGCCACTTTATCGGTCGGCTTATCTGGCTGGTATAACAAACCCGGCAACTTGACGTTGTCGGTGGCCAGGAACGACCCAAACTCTAGTTTCATATGTCCAGTGTAACAGATATCGGACAGTGGTCACTGCCTAAGATTGCCGGGTGGATTCGGGCGTCTTTGACTTTGCTCTTCAAACTTTCGGAAACCAAAAAGTAATCTATGCGCCAGCCGACGTTCCTAGCCCGGGCATTGGCAAAGTGTGACCACCAAGTGTAAAAACCATTTCCTTGCTTGAACATCCGCAGCGTATCTATAAAACCGGCGTCAACAAATGCCTGGAAACCAGCGCGTTCTTCGTCGGTAAAACCTTTTTTGCCGACGTTAGGCTTTGGATTGGCCAAGTCGTCTTCGGTGTGCGCGACGTTCAGGTCACCGCAAAAAACAACTGGTTTGGATTTTTCCAATTGTTTGACGTAGGCCAAAAATGCTGGATCCCAATGTTTGTGGCGGAGCGGGATTCGGCTAAGATCGTCCTTGGCGTTGGGTGTGTAGACACCAACTACCCAAAACTTTTCGAATTCGCCGGCGATCACCCGGCCTTCCATGTTTGGATCGCCATAAGTGTCGCCGCTGACTTTAAATTCTTTGATGATGTCCTGCGGGAAGCCATTGACGACCTGCAGCGGTTTAACTTTGG
Organism: Saccharimonadales bacterium (SeqCode); assembly: GCA_035550295.1. Classification (GTDB taxonomy): domain Bacteria; phylum Patescibacteriota; class Saccharimonadia; order Saccharimonadales; family UBA4665; genus DASZPJ01. Next base: position 23,039 of record DASZPJ010000007.1, on the reverse strand, counting down.
ATAGCAGTGCCGTGCCGGAATAGCCTGGCTTGTCGGCCGAGTACCAAAAAACGTTGTAGCCAGAGGTCGAGGCCGTGATTTGTTCCGGCTTAGCTTTGATTTCCTGCAGCAGCAAAATATCCGGTTTTTCAGCATCCAAAAACGGCTGCCATTTGTCTTTATTGACGACGGCCCGGATGCCATTGACGTTCCATGAATAAATCTTCAGCATATTTTTTAAGTATACATGAGCGCTGGCTTTCACTTTCCTTGTTTGCTAGACTAGTTTCAAGATGAGTCAATACAAACGCGTACTCCTAAAATTCTCCGGCGAACAGCTAGCCGGCAAATATGAATTCGGTGTCGATCCAGAAGTTGCTTCCTTCCTCGCCCAGGAAATCAAAAAGGTTGTGGATGCTGGCTGCCAAGTCGTAGTCATCGCCGGTGGCGGCAACATGGTTCGCGGCGCCGAAATGGCCGGCAACGGCATTCGTCGCGTGACGGCCGACCAAATGGGCATGCTGTCCGGCCTAATCAACTGCATGGCGTTAACTGACATTTTTGAATCAAACGGCCTCAAAACCCGCTGTCTAAGCAATATTTTTGCCACCCAAGTGGCCGAATCTTATTCTTATCGTTTGGCCGAAAAGCACCTGCAAAAAGGCCGCGTGGTGATCATCGCCGGCGGCACCGCCCGACCATACGTTACGCACGACACGGCGGCTGTCAGCTTTGCGCTAGAACTGGATTGCGAACTAGTTTTGAAAGCTTCCAAAGTTGACGGCGTTTATGACAGTGACCCGGCTAAAAATCCTGACGCCCACAAACTCGACTCAGTAACTTTCCAGCAAGCCGTCGAAGACAACGACATCAAAGTTATGGACAAGGCCGCGTTGGGCCTGGCTATGGAACAGCACAAACAAATCGTCGTCTTTGACGCCATGAAGGCCGATAACTTTTTGAAAATAGTTGATGGCGACAACGCCGTCGGCACCCACATCAGCTAGGCCGCTTGGCCAATAGCAATTGCCCGATGGGCCATGCTTTCCGTGGCTCCCGCCAAATCGGCTGCACCGTATGTAGCTTCATGCGCCCCGGCAACCATAAAGACTGCCGTGCCTAAGGCGGCAGGTACTTTAATGCCTTCCCTGAGCCCAATCAGCTGAATATTCGTCTCGATATTTTTGGTGTGGTCGCTGATCAGCCTGGCGGCTGGGCGCGGCAAAGCCGTGGCGGCAGCGACTATAGCGCTCGGGTTGGCAATAGCGGCATATAGTTCCGACCATTGTTTGATAGCGGCATCAAAACCCATGCTTTCATCTATTGCTAAGTTGGCGGCAAAGTTTGTTAAGGCTGAGTGCCGCAGATTGTACTGTCCGCGCAAGGTGTTTATGCCCCATTCCAACATGGTGTCAATTAAGGGTTTTGGCACGTACCGGTAAATTGTAGATTCGTCGACGCCAACTTCCCCGGCTATTTCTATAGTCCGTAGCTTGCGAAGCGGCCGGCCCTCCAAGATAGTGACTACGCCAAGATGGGAAACGCGATTATCCGGGTTTTGAGTCCTGTCTGCGAGCCGGCTTTTGGCCTCGTCCAAAACGCCAATTGGAAAGGCTTCTTTGGTGGATTTCAGTAAAAGACCCTGCATGAAGACAGATTATACAATAAAATCCTAAATATTACTAGCTGTTATGAAGCCAAGTCGCTGACGTCAAGCGTGATGGTGTCGCCGGGGTTGGCTTGGCCGGCCAGGATTTTTTTGGCTATGGTGTCTTCGACGGCTTTTTGCAGGGCGCGGCGCATTGGCCGGGCGCCGAGGCGGGGATCATTGCCGCGGGCGACGATTTCGGCTACGGCCGCATCGGTCAGGTCGACTTTAATGTTTTGGTTGGTCAAAGTTTGGTTGATCTCGCCAAGCATTAATTTAACAACTTGAGCGAGTTCGTCAGGATTCAGCGGTCGGAATAGAACCATGTCGTCGAAGCGGTTGATAAGCTCCGGCTTGAACTGGCCGCTGTTGATTAGCTCATCACTAAATTCTTCGGCGAAACTTTCCAGTGTTTGACCGGCAGCAATCTTTTCACGGATGGTGTTGGCGCCAGCGTTACTGGTGGCGATGATGATGCAATCTTTGAATGACGCAGGACGGCCGTTAGCGTCCGTCAGTTGGCCTTCGTCCAGCAGTTGCAGCAGTAGGTTCAAAATATTCGGGTGGGCTTTTTCGATTTCGTCCAGCAGCACTACCGAAAATGGCTGCTGGCGGACTTGCAGCAGCAGACTGCTGGCTTCATTTTGGCCGGTGGCCAACAATCGTTGGACGTCATCCGGCTGTTGGTATTCGCTCATGTCCAAGCGGATCATGCTGGACTCGGCACCAAAATATGTGCTGGCGATGGCTTTGGCTAGTTCCGTCTTTCCTACGCCGGTTGGGCCCAGAAACAGGAAGCTGCCGATTGGCCGCTTGGGGTTAGTCACGCCGGCGCGGGCGCGGCGCAAAGCGTTTGAAACTACGCTGACGGCGTGGGTTTGGTTGATCATCCGCTCGTGGATTTTATCTTCCAAATGTAGCAGCTGGTCAGCCTCGGCCGGAGCGGCCGAACCGGCTTTGACGCCACGAGTTTGCTCGATGGCTTTTTGCACGCTTTCGGCGGTTACTACGCCGCTTTTGGCGTGGGTTATGGAGTGCTCCAGCAGTTTTATGGCTTTGCCCGGGTAGGCTTCGTCTTGTTCGTAGCGACCACTCAAACGATAGGCTTCACGCAAAGCATTGTAGGCGATCAGGACATTTTGCTGGTGCTCCATCCCCAAAGATGCGTCTTCCAAAATGCGCATGACTTCAGCTTCCGACGGCTCGGCCAGGATTATCGGTGTCATCAGCCCGGCCAGGTTTGGGTTTTTAGATCGCAGTCGCTGCCAGTCGGGTGGTGTGAGGGCCAGGATGATTGGCAAGGCCCTGGCCTGCAGGATGGTCAGCAAAATCTGGCTGGCATCAACGGCACCGGCGCCATCCATAAAGAACAGCTGGGCATCGTCAAAAAATATCACTACGTGACCGGCCTGGGCAGCCTCACTGGCCAGGCTGAGCATTAGGTTCTCCAGGCGTCCCGGTTCATGGACGGCAGAGATTATTTGCGTGGCATTGATCGAAATAATTTGGTGGTATGCCAGTGCCGGCACGGTGTTACCTTCTATAAGGCGTTGGGCCAGCGCGTACACGTCGCTGGTCTTGCCGATGCCTTCCGGTCCGACCAAGGCTACGGCTGAAGTGCGGTGTTCGAAAGCAGCTTCGATGGCTTTGACGTTTGGTGATTCGGCCAACCAGTCAAAGTGGGCGCCCTGGTCCATCACTTCCCGGCTGACGTTGTGGCCAAAACGGTTCAGCAGCGGCGTAAAACCAAAGGCCCAGTCGCGGCCGATGCCACCGTAATTTTGCTTGGCCTTGTCTTTGCCATCCAGTGTCCGCGCCAAAACACTGCCCAGCGACAGCACGTCTTCCGGCTGGTCTTTTTGGCGGATGAGATCAGCCTTAATTTCAGGTGAAGCCGCCAGCAGACCGGCTGCCACCAAACCCAGTTCAATGGCTTGGTAGTCGTGTTCATCGGCAATTTGAGCGGCAATTTCCAGGGCTTTCGACAGTTCGGCCGGGTCATCGCCCAGCTCGGCAGCCACAAAGTCGCTGGTTAATAGCAAATGATTCGTCACAAAAAGTTGCTGCCAGTTGCCCTGCAATGCTTGCCACATTTGCTTGGGGCTTTTCAGGGACTCTTCATTTAGCCGGGCCAAAGTCTCGCCACTCAAGCGTTCGGTCAAACTATTGCCCGTGGGTGGTAAGGGCTGCAATTGGCGCAGGCACCAGACGGCTGGCAGGTAAAACCAAATTGCCAAACCAGCTAACGACCAAGCCAAATTCTGGTGTTCGTAGAATAAATAGCCGCTGCCGGCAGCGCTCAGAACAGCCAAAACTACCAGGATTCGTGGAGTGGCCTGCCCCATCCTTTTGGCCAGCCTGGCTTGGCGCGCACGTGAGGAATGGAGGTCAACCAACGTCTGCATTACATCAAGCCCTTCACGATTAGGGCGACGGCAGCCAGCGGCAGCAGCGGCCAGACTAAAATTTCGACAATTGTTAACACGCCGACTAACAGCATCGACAGTGTCGCTCCAGCCAACACCAGGCTGCGCACCACAAAGCCGACGCAGCGGCTAACCAGGTTGTCCACCATGGCTCGCAGCTTGTCATCTAGGCTGCTGCCGGGTGCGGTTGTGATACGTCGCCAGGGCTGGAAGAGCGTGCGGGACAATTGTTTGACCGAAAATTGCTCGCTAATTGCCAGTAAACGGCGGCCTAAACCACCGGCGGCGTGTTGCCAGCCGCGGCCATACCACCAACTAAAAAAGGCTCCGATAAGCATTAGTTTATTGTAACACTTCTCGTACCTCTAAGGGCGCTTGAAGGTCAGCCGGACGCCGGGCACGCTGTCGTCAAAAATTTCCAGCTTTTGGATTTCTATGGTTAATTGCTGGATTCGGGGATCGCTCATAAGTTCGTCAGCAATAGCTTGGGCCAGTCGTTCCATCAGGTCAAATGAGGAATTCTGAACGAGCCTTATGACGGCTTTTCGAACGGTGTCGTAATCAATCGTATCCGCCAAGTTATCAGATTGCTGGGCCGCGCTGGTGTCAACTTCAATTTCAATATTGATTTTGAACGGCTGGCGTTCGGTTTTTTCGTGTGGATGAACGCCGTGGCGGCCTTCTACCAAAAGATCACGCAGAAAAATCGTTGCCACTACTTGCCTGCCTTGGCTAGCTGGACGAATTCACCGCGGGTGCGCGGGTCGGACTTGAAAATGCCCCGGACCGTGGAAGTGGTGGTCAGCGTGTCGGGTTTTTGCACGCCCCGCATTTCCATGCACAAATGCCTGGCTTCCAAAATTACACCTACGCCTTTGGGCTGTACGGCCTCGGCCAAAAACTCGGCGACTTCTTTGGTGATTCGTTCCTGGTTTTGCAAGCGATGGCTGAAGTAATCGAGTATGCGCGCCAACTTGCTAAGGCCGATGATTTTTTCATTGGGAATATAAGCGATTGCGCCATACCCAAAAAACGGCACTAAGTGGTGTTCGCAGATGCTGTAAAACGGAATCCGCGTTTGGATGACCATCTCGTCGTAGCCTTCACTGTCAAACACTGTAATTTTAGGCGGTTGGTTTTGCACAAATTCTTCCAGAAACTTGGCATAGCGCTGCGGCGTTTCGCGCAAACCTTCGCGACCTGGGTTTTGGTCCAGGTGCTTTAAAAGTTCAGTAATTAGTTCATCGGGTTGTTTCATAATGATCCGTCTAGTATAGCAAAAATAACTTCTTTAGGCGTGATGCCTGGCGCGGATAAAGTACAGCATGTCGACCATGATGAAGCTGATGACCATCAGCAGCAGCCACGATCCGATCTTTTGAATTCCTACAATGTGCCAGTGTTGCAGTTGGGCTGGGTAGAGCCAGGCATGCGAATAGGTCCCCAAATTCTCGCCGATCCAAATGAACAGAGCGATCAACATAAAGCCTGAGACCAAAGGCATTTGCCGCTTTTTGAGGTTGACGCTATATGTGACCGTTACCTTGCCGTACAGTACGACCAAAGCCACAAAAAGTAAGTAGCGGAGATCAACTCCGAAGTGATCCAGGAAGAAGTTGCCATAGATCAACAGCGCCAGCAATACGGTATATTTGCGTGGCGGATAATTGCTGAACGATAAATTCAACACCCGCCAAGCCCTGGCTATATAGCTACCGATGGCAGCGTACATAAAACCTGAAAACAGTGGCACATTGCCGACTTTAAAAAAGGCGTCACCTGGATATGACCACGAACCAACGCTGTGTGAAGTCTTAAAAAGCTCCATGCCTAAGCCGACCAAGTGAAACAAAATGATGGTAATGACTTCGTGCGGCTTCTCTAATTTTGATAGCAGCATAAAGACTTGGATGGCGATAGCGAACAGAAATAGCCAATCGTAGCGGGCTAACAGCGGCAAGTCGACATAATGCGTAAAAATAATTGAACTCAGCATTAGCCCGCCAAACAAAGCGGCCCAGCCTTGACGGATGGCGAAAGCCAATAGTGGGCCGGCTGGCAGTTGCCTGACTTTTTGTAAAAATTGGTGCTTGGTAAACTTCATTGAATTTGGCGGAGAGAGAGGGATTCGAACCCTCGATACCCTTGCGAGTAAACCGCCTTTCCAAGGCGGCGCCATAGGCCACTAGGCGACCTCTCCGCGCTCGCCAATTATAGCAATTGTTACAGCTTGCAAAAAATTACTACAAAATAGGCTTGCGGGGCTGGCAAATTCCAGCGTACACTAAAAAACGAGAATGGCCTTAATAGAACTCCAAGACGTCAGTAAACTGTACGGCTTCGGCGACGCCACTACCCTGGCGCTCGACGAGGTTAATTTGACGATTGAACGTGGTGAATTCGTAGCCATCATGGGTCCAAGTGGCTGCGGCAAAAGCACACTCATGAACGTCATTGGCCTGCTTGATCGGCCAAGCCACGGCACTTACCGGTTGGACGGCAAAGCTGTGGCCCGGCTCAAACCAAACCAGTCGGCCAAAATCCGACGTGACACAATTGGCTTCATCTTTCAGTTTTTCAATCTGTTGCCGCGATTGACCGTGCTTGAAAACGTTGCCCTGCCGTTGGTCTATAAAGGTTTTGGCCAGACCAAGCGTTTGAAGTTGGCCAGCCAAATGTTGGAGCGCGTTGGTATCCAAAACCGTGAATACTATATGCCGTCGCAGTTGAGTGGCGGCCAAGCCCAGTGCGCCGCAATTGCCCGGGCGTTGGTCAACAATCCAAAGTTGATTATCGCTGACGAGCCAACTGGCAATTTGGACAGTGCTAGTTCGCGATTAATCATGGAGTTATTAGCAGACATACATAAAACTGGTAATACTATTTTGTTCGTGACACACAACCCGGAACTAACCCGCTACGCCACACGGGTCGTGTACATGCACGATGGCAGCATCGTCCATGACGAAAAAACTGCTATAGGCCAAGTTGCCAGCACCGCTAAAAAAGCACTTTATAGTTTGCCTAAAACTAATGAAGAAGATGACCTGGCAGGCGTCTCAGCACTAATGAAAGCCCTGCCAGATAAGCCAGCCGCCAAACGCAGCAAGCGTAAGCCGGTAGTCGCCAAGTCGAAGTCGATGAAACGCTCGGCTACCCAGCGCAAGCCGGCCAATAAAAAAGCTAAAACCAAAGTTAACAAAAAAGGCGGCAAAAAATGAATCGTTTCTGGCGCTACGGCCATTTGAAATCCGGACTGCACGCCATTCGTGGCGCCAAGATGCGCAGCTTCTGGACGATGTCCGGCGTTATCATTGGCGTGGCTTCGGTCATTAGCATTGTGTCGATTGGCGAAGGCATCAAGCAGCAAATTAGTGGCCAGATCCACCATTTGGGCAAAGACCTGATCACTATACGGCCCGGCGATTTACAACCGGATTCCAAAGGAGATTCACTCAGCCAATTGTCCGGTTTTAGCATCAATAGCCCATTGACCCAAAAGGATGTGGCCGTGGTCTCCACCAATAAAGGCGTATCAGCCAGTGCGCCGCTGGCTTTCATTGGCGGCGTGGCTACTACCAGCACCAGTCATCATAATAGTGGCTTTGTGGTAGGCACCGACCCTGCTCTGGCTAGTCTAATCAACCAGTCGATGGCTTACGGCGACTTTTTGGAAAACAGTGACCAAGGCACCAATGCCGCCGTGCTTGGTTCATCAATTAGCGAACAGTTATTTGATGAAGACGTACCGCTAGGACGCAGCTTCACTTTCCACGGCCAGAAATTTATCGTTCACGGTATTTTTAACGAGTTCAACTTTACGCCACTTAGCCAGCAAGCCAACTTTAATAACGCGATATTTATTCCCTACAATGTGGCCGAAAGCCTTAGCAAAACCACTGCCCCAACTTATGAAATTTTGGCACGGCCTAAAAACCCGGACGAAACCAACAAAGTTGCTGGTGAACTAAACAAAGCTTTGGTAGCGGCCCATGGCGGCAGCGGTGGCTTCAGCGTATTGACCGGTAGCCAAAATGTGGCCAGCACCAGCGCGGTGCTTGACCTATTGACTCGTTTGGTAGCTGGCGTGGCAGGAATTTCATTGTTGGTCGGCGGAATCGGAATTATGAATGTGATGATGGTGTCGATCGGTGAACGAACGCGCGAGATTGGCATCCGCAAAGCGGTTGGTGCAACTAACCGCCAAATTCTTAGCCAGTTTATGGCCGAGTCGGCCATTCTAGGTTTGGCCGGTGGCGCGATTGGTGCCGTGCTGGCCGGTTTGGTAGTTATTGGCATGCGGGCGGCTACCGACTTGCAGCCAGTCATCAGTTGGAAAATCGTGGTGCTTGCTACCGGTATTTCGTTGGTCGAAGGTATTTTATTTGGCACAGTGCCGGCCCTCAAGGCCGCCCGCAAAGCGCCAATCGAAGCCCTGCGCTCTGAGTAGTTTAGGCTAGCGCTATAATTGCAGCTACACCGACCACAGTCATCAGGCCAGTTACAAACCAGCCAATCATAGTAGTACTGCGGCGGTTGACCCACTTGCCCATAATCTGGTGGTTGCTGCTTATCAATACAATAAGCGCCAAGATGAGCGGCGCAACTAATCCATTAGCCACGCCTGAATAAATCAAGGCCTTGATAGGGTTAAGGCCTATAAAGTTAATGCTGAGCCCAACCAGCATAGCGATAATCAGCACGCCGTAGAAGGCGTAAGCCTGCTTTAGGTTCTGGTTCAGGCCGCCACGCCAACGGAAACTTTCACTGACGGCGTATGATGCCGAGCCTGCTAATACTGGAATAGCCAGCAAACCGGTGCCAATAATCCCGAGGGCAAACAGGAAATATGCTTGGCTGCCGGCAAACGGACGTAGGGCTTCGGCCGCTTGGGAGGCGGTGGTAATGTTTGTAATGCCGTGTGGAAAAAGGGTGGCGCCGCAGGCCGCGATAATGAAGAACATCACGACGTTGCTTAATAGCATGCCGCTCCAGACATCGACACGCATTTTTTTGACCTCAGCCTGGTCGGTGCCTTTGCGCATCGCAACTGTAGTTTTGCCGGCAGCAATCTCTTCTTCAACTTCCTGGGAAGTTTGCCAGAAGAACAAGTAGGGCGATATGGTAGTGCCGAAAATGGCACAAATGAGCAGTAGCTGGTCCTTGTTAAAAGTTATTTTTGGCGTTACCAGGCCGGCAAAAACACTATGCCAGTTTAGGTGTGCCAAGAGTGTTGATGCCACATAGGCTGTCAAAACCAGGGCTAGCCACTTTAGATAGCGCGCATAACGGTTATAAGGAGTAAAGATCTGCAACCCAAGGCACAAAATGGTAAATCCCAGCACCAGCCAGCCAAAACTTAAACTAGGCCGTAATAGTTGCATGCCTTGCGCCATGGCGCCCAGGTCAGCCCCGATATTGAAGCTATTTGCGGCAAACAACAGCAGCGTACAGGCCAGCAAAATACGCCGTCTAAAATGCAGGCGAATTGTGCCGGCCAGGCCGCGGCCTGTTACCAAGCCAATGCGGGCGCACATTTCCTGCACAACTGCCATTAACGGCAAAGTAACCAACGAAAGCCAAATCAATTGGAAGCCGTATTGCGCGCCGGTTTGCGAATACGTGGCGATACCTGAAGGATCGTCGTCGGCGGCTCCAGTAGTCAGTCCGGGACCGAGTGCGTTCCAATAGTCAGTCGTCTTTTTGACAAGTTTGTTCTCTGGTAAGGCAGTCGCCAGCATGTGGGTGGCTTCCATCGTGGTCAGCACTGTGTGGTCAAGCAGTTCGGCCGGAGCCTCGGCACTTTTGCGTAATAAGTCTTTTTTGTGTCTAGTCATAGTGGCGTGATGCCGCAAATCTAATTACACATCAGTATAACATGAGCAGTTTGATCACTCGGCGCAACTGCCGGCGCTAACAGCCGATGCGTTAGCTTTGACTTGGTGAATCTCATGTATTACTTGCGGCATACTCAGGGCGTAGCCAACATTTTTGTAGCTGGTCGACTCCGCAAAGATGACGCCGATTACCCTGCCGTCCTTGGCAATCAAAGGGCCGCCGGAATTGCCGGGAATCACAGAGACATGCAGTTCATAGACATTGCGTTCGACACTGCCTTGGTTGTAGATGTTGCGGCCGATTGCATCAAAGGCTGCCAGTACCGCTGCTGGGTTGGCTTTTAACGCACCGCCGCCCGGATAACCCATTACGGCGGCTGGTGTGCCGCTGGCCACGACATTGTCATCCAGCGACAGCGGCTTGCCGGCCAAGTTGCCGGCCCGTACTATCGCAAAATCAAGGTCGGGGTCAAACCCGATTACAGTTCCCTGCTGGCTGCCGGCGCCGTCCTGTATGTATGGGTGCTGGATGCCGGCCACAACGTGGGCGTTGGTAGCGACTAGGTTTTTGCTAATTACAAAGCCCGAACCCTCGACTATGCCGCCGCAGCCTTGTCCAACCACTTTGACTACCGAGTTTTCATCAGCCTTCACGGCTGTTTGCAGGCTGCCCAGTGACGGCAAGTTAATGTTGCTGGCCGGAGTTGGCTCATTGCCGATAAAGACTTGCGGAAAGCCGTTGGGGTCTACCAGCCGGCCAAGTTCAGCGATTACGCCCGGCGCATCGGGCAATGCTTTATTCAGCCCGCTAATGATCCGCGAGCCTTTAATCTGCGATTGCAGTCCACCAAGCGGTAGTCCGAGCGCAATACTGGCCAGCAGCCAAACGCTTACCAATAGCGAAGCTACGGCAATCAGCGAACCCAGCCAATCATCAACCGAATTAATACGCTTTAGCATGACTTTGCCTTTTAGCCGGACGCCAACCAGCTCACCAATACTTAGCAAAATTATGGCGCAACCAAATGTGGTCAGCGCCGTTACAAGTGACCGTCCAGCCGTAGTATGCGCCATGTTTACTGTGTAGTGCTGTAGCCAGGCGCCAATGAACAAGCCGCCAAAGAACCCGACTGTCGAGAAGAACTGGCGTACAAAACCAATTTGGTGCCCACGGTACAGTGCACTAGCGACGAAAGCGATGATGATTAAATCGATAATCACGCCGCAAAGCCGCCCCTAGCCAAACCAACCAGCAGCAGCACGGCAGCCGCTACCAAGCAGTAAATGGCAAAAGGCCGCAGGGTCTTATCTCGGAAGTAACGGTCCAGGAATTTAACGCTAAAGTAGGCGGCTACTGCTGCCACGACTCCGGCAACTAAAGTTTGGGCACGAACACCATCGCCGAGCGGTCCAAAAAAGTCAGGCATTTTATATAATCCGGCAGCCAAAATAATCGGCGTTGCCAGTAGGAATGAAAAACGGGCGGCATCTTCGTGGTTAAGGCCACTGGCCAGGCCGCTTACCATGGTAACGCCACTGCGACTAATACCGGCGAACAGGGCACCCACCTGGGCAACACCGATAGCGATTGCTTTACCAGGTGTCAGGGCTTTGCCGACGTGGCTAACCGTGTTGTCCATGGCTTCACCACCAGCTGGTTTGTGGTGCAGCAAGCGGTCGCCAACTAATAAAATGACTCCGTTGATTGCCAAAAAACAGATGGCATCCAGCGGTTTGGCAAAAATAACCCGTAGTTTGTGCTCAAAAATTACGCCGATTAAGCCAGCCGGAATAGTTGCCAAAATCAGCAGCCAGGCCAACCGGGCGTCGGGGGTGTCAATTTTCTGTCGAGCGACCGAGCTAAAGAAGCCTTTGATAATCCGTAACCATGTATTGCGATAGAACAGCAACAAAGCCAATGCCGTACCGACATGCAGCATGACTACGAAAGCCAAGTAAAACGACTCGCCCTTAGTCTCGTTTGCCAAAATATTGTGCCAGCCGAATAGCCAAGGCAAAACGACAGTGTGGCCTAAGCTGGAAATAGGAAACAGTTCAGTTACGCCCTGCAGCAGACCTAGGATAATGGCTTGGAAGTAACTGATCATACGTCCTTATATTCTAACAAATTAAAATCCGGATGACTCAACATCTAACGGTCCGCTGCTGCCCGGCTCATACATCATTAAATCGCTGCTATTTTTGGACCATTCATCCAAAATTGGCTGGACAACACGCCAGCTGGCCAAGACTTCCTCGCTGGTAGTAAATAATGTGTGGTCGCCTTTGACGGCATCTACTAAAACTCTTTCGTAGGCGTTTGGATGGCCGTGGTCATCAAAGTTTTGCTGGTAGGAAAAATCCATGGCAGCAGTTTGCAGCTTGTCATCAAAGCCTGGTTTTTTGGCTAACAAATCCAGCTCGATGCCTTCATTTGGTTGGATGTGGAAAATCAGGCGATTGCCCGGTTCGTCGGCCTGGCTGCGAAAATTCACAGTGATATCGTAGTTTTTTTCATGCAGGTTTTTGCCGGTCCATAGTCGCATCGGCACGTTGCGCCAGCGCTCGCTGTCTATAAAAATAGTGATATCGGCGTACGTTTCGGTAGCAGAGTCTGGATTATTGACCTCTTCCCGGTAGCCTTTGTATTGACCACGGTGGGCGTTGTCGGCAACTTTGTCGGCTGGCACCGGCTGGATTTGCTCCAATAAGTATTGTTTTGAACGGTGAATGCTGTCACTGTCGAGCGCGGCCGGCTGGTCCATGGTGGTAATAGCTAACAGTTGCAACAAGTGATTCTGAATAAAGTCGCGCAATGCGCCAAGCGGCTCATAAAATTGCACGCGGCCTTCGATACCAATTTGCTCTGAGGTAGCAATATCTATGCTGGCAATGTGTTCGGCATTCCATAGTGGTTCAAAGATTGGATTTTTAAAGCGGAAAGTTAGAATGTTTTGGGCTGTTTCTTTGGCCAAAAAATGATCAATCCGGAAAATTTGCGACTCATCAAAAACACTGCCGGTTTCTTGCACCAAATCACGGGCGGATTGCAGGTCGTAACCAAACGGTTTTTCAATTAGCAAACGGCTGCTCGCTTGGCCATGCTGGCAACTGCCGCTTAAGCCCTGGTTGCCCAGGTGTTGGATGACTGGCGCATAAACCTGGGGCGGAATTGACAGGTAGTAAAGCCGGTTCATGCAAACGCCTGTTTCGTCTTCGATGCCGTTGAGGGTTTGCAACAACTTAGCGTAGGCGTCAGCGTCATTAAGATCCATTTGTACCATACGGGTGTGGCGGTGCATCGCCGCCAAGGCTTCCGGGTCACAAACTTTATCGATTTCGTTGACGCAGAGCTCCGTCTGTTTGAGCAAATCTTCGGCAGTGATGTCGCGGCGGGTTATGCCTACGATCTCAGTTTGGTCGTGTAGTTTGCCATCTTTGAAAAGATGATACAAGGCCGGTAATAAATAGCGCTGGGCCAAATCACCGGTGATGCCAAAGATCACGAAAATGGTTGGCTGGAGCTCTGGCTCATTGGAGTCCTGGCTCATTTTTGGTCTCCGATTTGGTCGTTATAAACGTAGGCTTCGGGCAGTTCCCACAAAATTTGCGCTGGCTGCTGAAGCAATGTCGTAGTCTTGACTCGCAGACTTTCCAGCGCTTGGCGCTTGCCTTCACCAAAAGCAAAAGAGTAGTCCACTGCAATGCGCCTGAGGGCTGGGAATGTCATAGTCAAGCGCTGGTAGGGCCCGCCACTATAGCCAGCAACTAAGGCCTCGGGTTCTTTGCCGGCAACTGATTCTGGCAAGATGCCAGCGATGTGGCCATCTGGGCCAATTCCCATTTGTGAAACAACAACCTCATTTTCGTCGAAGGCTTTCTGGGCTATTTGGTTGTAGTAGTTGGCTGCTTCTTCAAAACTATCACCGTCTCGTAAAACGGGTAAAAGACGGGCTTGTTTGCCGTCAAAGCCGGCAGCCATTAGCTGTGCCCAATTGGAATCAGTATGACCAACTTTGCCGTAACGCTCATCAGCTAGCATGACAGTAAGGTTCGTGCTCAATCCATCCGAAATATTATTCATAATAGTGACGCTGGCCTCGATGTTGCTGCCGCCGGTAACCAGCCAGAGCACGTGCTTGCCTTTTGACAATTCCTGTATCAGGCGCTCAGTCAGGTCGGCCATACCCTCTTCCCAGCCGGTGCTCAAGATGAACTGCATACCACCACTATAAAGGTTGTCAGTCCTTGCGCCAACTCTTTTGCTAGCGCAGAATAACGGCTTGGCGTTCGGCGCCTACGCCGACTTTAGAGACCGGCAGGCCAGTTTCTTCTTCCACTAATTTCACAAAAGCTGCGGCTTCGGCCGGCAACTTGTCAAAATCACGAACTGGGCTGATGTCGTCATTCCAAGTTGGCAAAGTCTTGTAGATCGGTTCACAGTCAAACAATGCGGCTGCCGAACTCGGGGCACTGCGACGCTCCTTACCTTGGTACTTATAAGCCGTAGCGACGCTGACTGTTTTACCGTAGCGCGGGATGTGGTCGAGCTTGGATAATAGTAATTCGTCAGCGCCATTGACGCGGATAGCATTCTTTAACTCCACGAGGTCAGGATAGCCAATCCGACGTGGGCGTAGAGTGGTTTTGCCATATTCGCCATCGGTAGCCTTGGGGTCGCCGCGCAAAACAGCTGCTAGCTCTGTGTCGGTAATTTCAGTGACGAACGGGCCACCACCAACATGAGACTTCACGGCTTTGACAACCAAACTGACTTTTTCTACATACTTGGGCGCAACACCCAAGCCATCAATCAAGCCGGCGACTGTAGTGGACGATGATGTGACTGACGGATACATGCCGTGGTTGATGTCCAGCCAAAAGGCTTGGGCCCCTTCGCCGAGTACCAGTTCGCCTTGGTACAAACGGTCGTTCATGATGGCAACGGTGTCGGCTACAAATGGCAGAAGCTGTTGGCTGGATTTGACCCAACCCTCAATCTCTTCTTTGATGTCGGCTTCCGGACGCTGGTCTTTTTTGGCCAGCGTGGCGTTTACGGCTTTGAGGGCTTCGAAGGCGTGATCAAACAATAACTTGGGATTGTTCAGTGATTCGACGCGCAAACCTTCGCGCAGGTACTTGTCGCCGGCTACATAAGCAATGCCGGACTGCGTACTACCCTGGGCTTTGTGTCCGCCTTCGCGCAATGCGTCGAGGGCTTGGTGGTGCGGCATCACTAAGTGGGCGGTGTCACTAACCACCAAAGTTTTGGGGGTTACGGCCAGGCCGGCTTTTTCCAGCTGGGCGATTTCGTTGGCCAAGCGGCGCGGGTCTACATAAACTCCGGTTCCAATGACGTTTAACTTGCCTGGGTGAGCGATGCCGGATGGAATTTGGTGCAAAGCGATCGGCAACATGCCTTCGGGCACAACAGTGTGGCCGGCATTGCTGCCACCATTGCCGCGAGCAACTACGGTGTAATCATTAGCAACTAGGTCAACAAACCGACCTTTGCCTTCGTCGCCGCGCTGTCCTCCGATAATTGCATGAAATGGCATAGCGGATTGACTATACCGGAAGACTTTGGCTGGCGCAAGGTTTTAGAGGAGTCTAATTTGCTACATTTGGTTTTGGCCTTCAAAGAGGGCCGAAACGGATTGGCTGTGGGCGACGGCGTCGATGGCGTCAGCCAGCAATTTGGCAACTGACAGGACATCAACCTTTTTTGTGATACCTTTGGTGTCGATCGGTACGGTGTTGGTGACCACAATCTTTTCAAAAGCTGAATCTTCGATGCGTTGTAAGGCTGGTTCAGAGAAAATGCCGTGGGTGGCCAGGCCATAAACTTTGCGGGCGCCACGCTCTTTTAGCAGGTCAGCGGCAGCGCAAAAAGTGCCGGCGGTGTCGATCATGTCATCGACGATAATACAGTCGCGGCCTTCAACGTCACCGATTAGGTGCTTGGCTTCGACGCTGTTGTGTTTGACGGTAGAACGCGTTTTGTGGATGATGGCCATGCCAGTGCCCAGCGCGCTGCTGTAGCGTTCAGCCATCTTTACGCGGCCGGCGTCAGGTGAAACAAAGACTTCGGTGCCATCAAAATTGTCTTTGACGTATTTTTTGAAAAGCGGACCGGCGATCAGGTGGTCGAATGGTCCGTTAAAGAAGCCTTGGGTTTGGCCGGAGTGCAGGTCGACACTCATGATACGGTCGGCGCCAGCGGCGGCTAGCATATCAACAATTAAACGGGCCCCGATTGGTTCGCGGCCCGCTGCTTTTCGATCTTGTCGTGCATAGCTGAGGAGTGGACATACAGCTGTAATGCTACGAGCTGATGCACGCTTAGCCGCGTCAATCATAAGTAACTGCTCAAAGATGGCTTCGTGGACGCGGTCGCCGTGGGTTTGGATGATAAAGACGTCGTTGCCACGCAGGGACTCATTAAAACGAATGCTAATTTCACCGTTAGCGAAGTTGCCCAGCTGGACGTCAGCTAGCTTCATGCCAAGGTGGTCGGCAATTTCGGCAGCTAACTCTGGGTGAGCGCGGCCGGTTAGCAATTGCAAACGATCGGAAGTCCCAACTCGATTCATGTCACCAGTTTAGCATGATTTTCCCCACGCTCAAGGTGGTTGACATTTATTCGCAAAAAAAGTAAACTTTTTACTAATTCAGGCAATAATTTGGCAAAAATTGACTGACCTGAGGCATAAAATCTAACAATTTGAGGTGATTCATGGCAATAAGCGGCAAAAACGAGTACGTCAAGGTTGCATCATATGAAGGCCGTAAGGGCGAGGTTAAAAAAGTTGTATTGCTGTATAGCGGAGGTTTGGACACCTCCGTTTTACTTAAATGGATCCAGGATGAATATAAAGCTGAAGTCGTGGCGCTGACTGTTGACCTTGGCCAAACTGTCGACGACCTCGAAGCTATCAAGCAGAAAGCCCTGAACCTCGGTGCAGTCGCTGCCTATGTGATTGACGCCAAAGACGAATTTGCCAACGAGTACATCTCCAGAGGCATTAAAGCCAATGCCTCTTACCAAGAGGGCTATCACATGCATACCTGTATCGGCCGGCCGCTATTGGCCAAGTGGGCTGTCAAAATTGCGGCCCAGGAAGGCGCTGACGCCATCGCCCACGGCTGTACTGGCCGCGGCAACGACCAAGTCCGTTTGGACGCCACTGCCCTGGCGCTGAACCCGGATATCAAAATTTTGGCGCCGATCCGCGAATGGAGCATGGGCCGTCTGGAAGAACTCGAATACGCCAAGAAGCACAACATCCCGGTTTCGCACAGTGTCGCGAAACCGTTTTCTTATGACGAAAACATGTGGGGTAGCTCCGGCGAAGGCGGCGACATCGAGGACCCGTCCAAAGTTCCACCGCTCAAAGAGGTGCTGCAGTACAACACCCTGCCGGAAGACGCCCCAGACAAGGCCGAAACCCTGGAATTGGAATTCGTTCGCGGTATTCCGGTGGCGCTCAACGGCCAACACATGAGTCTCAAAGACCTGATACTAAAAGTCCACACCATCGGCGCCAAGCACGGTGTCGGCACTAATATTCACCTGGAAGACCGGCTGATCGGCATGAAGATCCGCGACATTTACGAAGCCCCGGCCGCCGAAGTCATCATCACCGCCCATAAAAAACTCGAGCACTATGTTTCGACCCGCCGTGAATACGAGTTCAAAGAAATTGTTGACCAAAAGTGGGCCTACTTGTGCTACGACGGCCTGTGGCTGGAACCGCTGATGAACGACATTAATGCCTTCGTCGACGAGGTCAACCAAAAAGTCACCGGCAAAGTCACCGTCAAACTGTACAAAGGCACGGTCAATGTCCTAACCCTGGAAACGCCAAACAGCATCTTTGATGAAAAGTTGGCAACTTTCATGGTGTCCGATGGCCTGAACCAAAACGCCTCGGCCGGCTTCATCGAACACTTCAGCTTGCAGATGAAACTGGCCCAGCGTCGCCAGCACACTGCCCTGCTGGCTGTCGGCGGCCGCGATCAAAAGCTGAAACTTTTGCCGCAAATGAAAGCGCTCAACGAACTTGGCTATCAATTGTATGCGACCTACAAGACACATAAATTCCTGAAGGCTAATGGCATCGACGCCATTCTAGTGAATAAGATCAGCAGTCCGGAACTCAAGCCCAATCTTGGCGAACTGTTGGACGCCAACCGTTTTGACCTGATCATCAACATCCCGACTGGTACCGAACAGCCATCCAGCAAGGACAAGGAAAAGACTGACGGCCAGATCATTCGCGAAAAAGCTGTCAAACACAATGTGCCCCTGGTCACCAGCGTGTCGGTTGCCAAGGAAATGGTTACCAAACTGAGCGAGGCACGCATTTAATGAGTACTGGCGCGTCAAAGCCGCGCATCCTGGTTTGTGAAGATAGTGATTTTAGGGTCGGCCATGCCATCAACCCATGGATGGATCCGGACGGCTCTGACCCGGCCTTAGCAAACAAACAATGGCACGCCATGCTCGAAACTTTAAAACAGTATGCCGATGTTGAAGTCGCGACGTTTGACGGCAAGCTGCCGGACGAAATTTTTTGGACGCGTGATGAGTATGCCGTCATCAAAGGGCAGATTGTATTGGCCAGTTTTCGCCACCCGGAACGACAGCCGGAAACGGCCTTTTGGCGCCAGTGGTTTGCCGATCATGGCTATGACACCATTGAGCCGGTGACGACTTTTGAGGGCGGTAACATTGTGCATCACGGCGCAGCCTACTATGTCGGTATTGGTGACCGGGCTGAACCACAAGACGCCGCCAAACTCAGCCAGCAATTTGGCGTTGAATTCGTCGGCTTGCCGGTAACTAGTGACGATTACTTCCACCTCGACGTCGCGATGCTGAGTTTACGGGACGCTGTTTTTTACTACCCCGGCGCATTTACGGCTGAAGCCCTAGCCGAAATCAAACGCCGCTTACCGGACGCGCACGAACTTACCAAAGACGAGACTGATGGTTTTTGTGCCAACAGCGTAGCGATTGGCGACACGGTTATCATCCCTGCCGGCCAAGCCAGTTTTCGAGCTAAATTGGAAGCGATTGGCAAACAAGTGGTCGAACTCGATCTATCAGCTTTCAAGCCAATTGGCGGTGGCGGCGTGCACTGCCTGACTAATAGCCTGCCGGGCATGGTAGAGTAGATAACATATGGCAAATCTTATTGATCCAAAACAAATCCTACTCGAGAAAATTAAGGCCAAAGGCGGCTGGGTAAACGCCCACGCCCACATTGACCGGGCTTTTATTCTCAACGAAGAAAACTTCAAATTAACTGACGGCACACTCCAAGAAAAATGGGATTATCCTGACAAGTACAAAGCCGCGGCCAGTGTCGATGATATTTACGCTAACATGGTGCGGGCAGTTGAAGGTTTCTTGGCGCAAGGGGGCCAAGCCATCGGGGCTTACATCGATGTCGACCCGGTAATTCAGGATAAAGCTATCAAAGCTGGCCAACGGCTGCAGGAAAATTATGGCGACAAATTGGACATCAAGTTTATCAACCAAGTCGTCAAAGGCGTGCTCGACCCCGAAGCCCGGAAGTGGTTCGAGATCGGTGCCGAATTTGTAGATTTTATAGGTGGTTTACCCGAAAAGGACGCCGGTCACGAAGCCGAGCATTTGGACATTTTGTTTGAAGCCGCCAAGAAAAATGGTGGCAAGCCATTGCACATTCACGTCGACCAGTTCAATTCGCCAGACCAACGCGACACCGAACTATTGTTGCAAAAAACCATCGAGCACAATTACCAGGGCAAAGTGGTAGCGATCCACTCGATTTCAGTTGGCGCTCAGCCTAAAGCCTACCGGCAAGAACTGTACAAAAAACTTAAGGAGGCGGGCATTATATTCGTAGCCTGCCCGACAGCCTGGATGGACAACAGCTGGGTGGCCGGCCAGCCTGGCGACGTAATTGGCCCGATTCACAATTCAGTAACGCCAGTCAAAGAGATGATTCCTGCCGGCCTGACCGTGGCAATTGGTTCAGACGACATACAAGACATCTATAAACCGTTTACCGACGGTGATATGTGGATGGAACTGCGATTTTTGCTGGAAGCCCAGCGATTCTATGACCTAGATGCCCTGGCCGACATCGCGACCGTCAACGGCCGCAAAGCACTATTCCTAGAGGATTGAATATGCCAAAAAGCAGCTTCCAAATTGTCCAAGCCAAAGCCGACGATTTGCCGGAAGTAAAGCTGTTGCTGGATCGGGCGAACCAGTACGCCGCCGAACGGGCCGGCACGCCAATGTGGACAGCCATGGATTATGTCTATGGCCGGTTGGAGCGGCAGATCAAACGCGGCCAATGCTATATTGCCCGGCATAAAGATGGCTCTATCACAGCCTCTATTTGTTGCAATGAACGGGCCGTTATATGGGGCGATGCCAGCCGTGACGGTAAGGCGCTGTATATCTATAAGTGGATGAAGGATCCGGTCCGCGGCAAAACTGCTGAGGCCATTGCCTTAATGCGGTTTGCCTGCGAAGAAGCCAAGCGCCGCGGCAAACAGGTTTTGCGTTGCGATACGGCGGCCGAGCACGACAAATTGATCAAGTATTACCAGCGGCTGGGTTTTAAGGAAGTTCGACGGTTTGAATATAAAACGACGGGTCGCCCGGGTGTTCTTTTGGAATCGCCTGCCCAGTCCGTCTTAAAAGCCGTCAAGACTAAAGACTAGCTTTTATCTCGTTGGCCAGGTCGGCATTAAACATCGCGCCGGTTGCCGACAGCACCACATCAGCGCCAGCCTTTCGGTAGTCATGAAAATCACTGGCGGCCAGTACGCCACCAATGCCAATGATAGTGTAGCCAAGATTGTCATTTTGGCGGATTTTAGCCAGGCGTGTGGTCATGTCCAGCCCCAGGTCCTTAATGGCATGACCAGACAAACCAGCCTTCAACCGACCCTTGCCGGGCAGGGCTTGTTGGCCGTTTTCGTCGTAAATAGGTGCCGCGAAGGTGTTGATGGCACTGATTCCGGCCACGTATGGGGCAATCGATCTGACCACTACACCTAAATCGTTATCCTCATTTGGTGGGAAGTAGCCCAGTTTTGCAATGATCGGGGTGTTGCCAACAGCCTGTTTAACCAACTGGCAGATTGCTTCAACGGCTACATGGTCGTAGCACAGCACGCCCTGGTTCAGCACGTTCGGGCAGGAAAAGTTGATTTCGATAACTCTGGCGCCGCTGTTTTTGGCCAGCACGGCGGTTTTGGCGAAGTCATTGTAATAATCGACGGTGCTAAAACCCTGCTGGATGGTGCCGACAATACTGGTAATTAATAGCTGCCCAG
This sequence comes from Saccharimonadales bacterium (SeqCode), assembly GCA_035550295.1. Classification (GTDB taxonomy): domain Bacteria; phylum Patescibacteriota; class Saccharimonadia; order Saccharimonadales; family UBA4665; genus DASZPJ01. The sequence goes on along the minus strand of DASZPJ010000007.1, from coordinate 1,806 downwards.
GACCGGCGTAACTGTTGGCCAGTTCGGCGTCCGGCACCCAGTAGCTGGGGTCCAGCGAATTATTACCGTAGGAATTAGCGATGGTCAGCGTGCGGTAATGGCTGGTGTCGGCACTGGTGCGGCTGGCTAGGGCTTCAAAGTTATGGTCTTTCCGGATCTTCCCCGGTACGATGTGAACGATATTTGGGAATTGGTTTGGGCGATAGTGCACGCTGCGCCGGGTTTTGGTAGTCACAACGTCAAAACCACTGTCGAACATGGCTTTGATAAACCGGCTGTCAGCGCCAGTTGGCGAAGCGGATGCACCAAAAGGCGAATTTAGCTTAAAGCCAAACAGCTCATATTTTTGGTGGACTGGGGGCGTTGCCTGTTCGGCCCGGTAAGCCGGATTAGGCCCGAGCTGCAAGTTTTCTTCAAAAGTTTTGGTAATATCGTAGATTGGCTGATAATTGGACTTCGCCATGATCTCTTATGATACCACGAGTTGCCAGGGGTGATCAGCTATTTAAGAAAGATTTAACCTGCGCGGCCAAGCTTGGATTCCACATAGCGGCAGTGACGGATTGGACAATATCGGCGCCGGCATTTCGATATTCTTGGAAGTCGGCGGGTGTCATGACGCCACCAATACCTATGATTTGATAATCAAAGCCTTTTTGCTGGCGTAGTGCGTTGAGCCGTTTGACCATATCGAGTCCAGCCCATTTGATGCCACGTCCGCAAGCCCCGCTCTTTAGCCGCCCCGGTCCAGGCAGTAGTTGGTCGCCTTTTTCGTCTACGACAGTTGCCACCAACGTATTGATGGCCGACCAAGCGGCCACGCGCTGCTGGTTGTCGCTGACGATTTGCTCTAATAACGGTTGCTGCTGTGGCGTAAAGTAACCGATTTTGGCTACCAGCGGCGTGTCCCCGATCGCAGTCTTAACTCGGTTCAGAATGTCGCTAACGGCGGCTGGGTTGTAGCACAGCACACCTTCATTGGCGACGTTCGGGCAAGACAAATTGATTTCGATGACTGGCGCACCAGCGCTGACGGCCAGGCCGGCGGCTTTGGCAAAGTCGTCATAATAATCAGACTCTCTAAAACCATCCTGTATGGTGCCAACGACGCTGGCAATCAAAAGCTGTCCGCTACCCTGCGCCGCGACGGCTCGCTGCATGTCTTCCACCCAAAACTGCGGACCGCGCGACGGATTGCCAAAGGAATTAGTAATAGTTAGCTCTTCAGTCGGCTTGTCAGAGTCGAGATGGCCGACAATCGGCTCGGCTAATTTTTCCGGTGTTAAATCGCCGTCAACGTCCAAATACGTGACGTTCGGAAACTCGTTGGCTGGAAACGGCACGCTGCGTTGGGTTTTGTAGCAAACGACGTCAAAACCGTGGTTAAAGGCGTAGCCGACGTGTTTGCTGGTTGGCAAACTGCCGGCGCCGATACCAAATGGCGAATAGAGCTTGTGGCCGAGGAATTCGTATGTCGGTTCGCCAATGTTTTCAAAGATAACTTCCCCGCTCGGCGGGAACGGTCCATTATCGAAGTTGTCGTCGAAGGTTTTGGTAGGGTCGAACATGACCCCCGGGGTTTTTGGCACTTGGTTGCTCCTCAGTTGCTTTACAGATATTATATAGCTTAATGACGTTCCTGGAAAAACTCGAGGCTCGTGTCCGGTCCGCTAATTCCCTACTTTGTATTGGACTTGACCCGGATTTTGATAAGCTACCCAAAGAATTCGAGAGTAGCAGTACGCCACTGCTGGATTTCAACAAGGCAATCATCGAGACTACCGCCGAGTATGCCTGCGCTTATAA
>DASZPJ010000006.1:0-9296 GCA_035550295.1 Saccharimonadales bacterium (SeqCode) | reverse complement strand
GCTTATAAACCTAATTCAGCTTTCTACGAAGCCCATGGCTCGGAAGGCATTATGCAGCTTCGCGAGACGTGCCATTTTTTGCGTGAACAATACCCGGAAATTCCGATTGTTCTTGATTTTAAGCGGGCTGACATCGGAAATACCAATAGTTACTACACGGATTTTGCCTTTAACCGGTTGGGGGTTGACGCGGTTACGATTCATCCATATCTTGGCCGTGAAGCGGTCCAGCCTTTCCTGGACCACGCAGACAAAGGCGTAATCGTCCTTTGCCGTACATCCAACGACGGTGCCGCTGAATTCCAGGACCTGGAAGTTGACGGCAAAAAATTATATCTGCGGGTCGCTGAAAACGTCAAAAACAACTGGAACACCAACGGCAATTGCCTGCTGGTGACCGGCGCGACATACCCAGAAGAGCTTGCGGAAATTCGGGCCACGATTGGCAACGAGATGTGGCTGTTGGTGCCTGGCATTGGCGCCCAAGGCGGCGATGTCGCAGCGACTGTCAAAGCCGGTGGCGAGCACCAAATTATCGCCTCGTCACGAGCCATTATCTATGCCAGTAACGGCGACAATTTCGCCAAGGCCGCTGCCACCGAAGCCCGCAAAACCCGTGACGAAATTAATAAGTACAGGAGTTAAGTGATGGCAACTGACGACCAGAAAAAAGAACTGGCCCTGGCGCTGGCCGACATGGGCGCGCTGAAGTTCGGCGAGTTTACTTACAAGAGCGGCGCCACGGGTCCGATGTATTTGGATCTCCGGCTCTTTATCAGCTATCCGAAAGTTATGAAGACGGTTGCCAAACTGTACGCCGAGGTTTTGAAAGATTTGCAGTACGATCGGCTGGCTGGCGTCGCCTACGCTGCCCTGCCGATTGCCGGCGCGATTAGTTTGGAGATCGATAAGCCGTGGATTTTTATGCGCAAAGAAGGCCTAGCCAAAGACCACGGTCTCGGCAAAAGCTTGGAAGGTGAATTCAACGAGGGCGAAACAGTGGTAATGATCGAAGATCTCGCCAACCGCGCCACATCACTCATGGAAGCAATCGCCGGCATGGAGCGGCACGGTCTGGTCGTCAAAGATGCCGTGGTGCTGTTGGATTATCAAAAGGGCGGCGAGAAGTTGCTGGCCGACGCCGGGTACAAACTCCATGCTTTTATGACTGTTCGTGAACTTGTCGACATTATGCACTCGCTTGGCAAAATAGACGACGCCAAACACCAGCAATGCATTGAATTCCTAAGTGTTTAAAGAATATGCCCCGCAATTACGAAGTCAGTTCGATCAGTTATCCTGGGACTGACCGGCCAAATGAAGACAGCCTGCTAATCGATACCGACAGCTGCTTGTTGGCCGTTTTTGATGGAGCATCGTCGATTACTCCAGACTTGTACGACGGCCAGACCGGAGCCTATATCGCTTCGCATATCGCCGCCGAAGTATTTGCTAAAACTGCTGGGGATTTTAGGGCTAAAGCCGAAGCGGCTACCAATGCTATAGAAGCGGCCCACCAAAAATACCAGGTCGATGTTAGCCAAATTCCGAACCGCTTTATGACTACAGTTGCCGCCGCCCGGGTAGGCGATGCGGAAGTTGAGTTGTTCCAGCTAGGCGACAGTGTGCCAGTAGTGGCTTACCGTAACGGCCAAGTCGAGACCCCGCTTATTTACAACGACCAGGATGCCGACATTATGCGGCGTTGGCGAACCCTGGCCGACGCTGGCCGCACTGGAATTAGACAGTTGGTCGCCGAAAACGTGCTGGAGCTACGCGGTAATGCCAACCGGACATTCGGCGTATTGAATGGCGATCCGGCGTATGCCAACTTTATCCAATCCAAAACACTAAAAATTAGCGACGTTGCCACTATTCTGCTCCTGACAGATGGTTTATTTATGCCCAAGAGCGATCCGAACGAACCGGAAAACTGGCAAGCTATTTATGATCTATACACAGCCGGCGGCTTGGAAGCGCTATACGCTAAAGTTCGCGAAGTTGAAGATTCTGATCCCGAACTTCAAATCTATCCGCGCTATAAATTGCATGACGACGCCACGGCTATCGCCATCGATTTTATTTAGTCTGATCTTGGACCCATTGGCGGGCGTTGTAGAAAATTTGCATCCATGGTGATTCGTCATCCCAGTCGGCTGGATGCCAGGAGAGCGTGCGGGTTTGGTGCACGCGCTCGGGGTGCGGCATGATGATGGTCGCCCGGCCGTCCGGTGTGGTCAGTGCTGTGATGCCGTCGGGTGAGCCGTTCGGATTGGCTGGGTAATTTTCGGTGATTTTGCCGTGGTTGTCGACGTAGCGGGCGACGATTAGGCCATCGTTCTTGGTTCTTTGTTCTTGGTTCTTGGAATCGAAGACGGCGCGGCCTTCGCCGTGGGCTGTCGGCACTGGCAAGATTGAACCTTCCATGCCCTTGAAAAGGATTGACGGGCTTTTTTCTAATTTCACGGAGACCAGCCGGGCTTCGAATTGCTCCGAAGCGTTCTTTAGGAATGTTGGCCAGTTAGCGGCGCCAGGAATAATTTCTTTCAGCGCGGCGAACATTTGGCAGCCATTGCAGACACCGAGACTAAATGTGTCCGGTCGGGCAAAAAACTTTTCGAATTTAGCGCGCAAGTCTTTGTGGAACAGGATTGATTTAGCCCAGCCTTGGCCGGAACCTAGTACGTCACCATAACTAAAGCCGCCGCAGGCCGCTAAACCGACAAAGTCGTCTAAACTGAATCTTCCAGTTTCGATGTCACTAAGGTGAACGTCAACGGCGTCAAAACCGGCCCGGTCAAATGCGGCCGCCATCTCGACGTGGCCATTAACGCCTTCTTCACGGAAGATTGCGACCTTGGGCCGACTATTATATTTGCTTCGTTTAAGTTTAAAGCTGACTTGTGGTGACAGGCCGGGATCTTTATCGTCAGCAATGACAGCGAATTCCTGGTCGGCGGAATCGGGATTGTCGCGCAGTTTTTGCAAGCGGTAGCTGGTGTCGCTCCACCACCGTTGCAATTGTGACCGGGAGTTTTTATAAATTGTTTGGCCATCGATGATTTTGATGGTTTGATCTTTTGTTGCTTTGCCGATCACGGTTGCGTGGTCGCCAAAAACTTTCAAAGTGGTTTCTAGGTCTTTGGCAGCAACTTGGATAACGGCACCAAGCTCTTCGTTAAATAATTTTTCGAGCGTTGAACCATCAAGATCGCTCAAATTCAGGTCAAGTCCGCAACGGCTGGCGAACGCCATTTCCAAAACGACTGCCAGCAGGCCACCATCAGACCGGTCGTGATACGCCAAAATCTTTTGGGCCTTCTTCATGGCCAATAATTTGTCGAGGTAATCTTTGAATTCTTCGGCGTCTGCATCCGGTGCGATACTTCCGAGTTGGTTATAGACTTGTGCCAAAGCCGATCCACCCAGGCGTTGCTCGGCTGATGGTGCGATCAAAACTAAGCTGGCAGTTGAGTCCACGCTGAGCTGCGGAGTGAGCGTTCGTTGGACGGAATTAACAGGCGCAAAAGCGCTGATGATCAAGGAGACTGGCGACGTAACACTTTTATCATCCCAGCTGGTGCGCATGCTCAGGCTGTCTTTGCCGACTGGGATAGTGATGTCCAGTGCCGGGCAGAATTCTTCGCCAACGGCGCGGACGCTTTCGTACAAAGCTTGGTCTTCGTTGCCGTAGCCAACAGCGGCCATCCAGTTGGCCGACAGCTTGATGTCGCTGATTTGCTGGACGTCAGCGGCAACGCAGTTAGACACTGCTTCGGCGACGGCCATTCGAGCGGCGGCTGGTGCGTTAATGAGTGCCAGTGGCGTTCGTTCGCCCATGGCCATAGCTTCGCCAAAATCGGCATCGTAACTGACGGCCGTGACGGCCACGTCGCTAACTGGTACTTGCCACGGACCGACCATCTGGTCACGCGTGACTAGGCCGCCGACGGTTCGGTCGCCAATGGTGATTAGGAAGCTTTTGCTGCCAACGCTTGGTAATTTCAGGACGCGCTCTACGGCGTCTTCGAGTTTTATATCGTCAAGTTTAAGTTCTGCTTGCTTTGTCGAACTGGACTTAAATGATCGGCTCATTTTTGGCGGTTTGCCAAACAGGACATCCATGGGCAGGTCGACTGTTTTGGATTTGAGCAATGAGTCCTCGACGACCAATTGCTCCTCTTCGGTGAGTATGCCGACGACGGCGAACGGGCAGCGTTCACGTTCGCAAATTGCCGTAAATTCCTCTAGCGATTCCGGTGCTATGCCCAGTACGTAACGCTCCTGTGACTCGTTGCACCAAATTTCCATCGGGCTAAGTCCTGGTTCGGCATTTGGAATATCACGCAACTGGAAAATAGCGCCGCGGCCAGCGTCGTGGACGAGTTCCGGCAAGGCGTTGGATAAGCCACCAGCGCCGACGTCGTGGATGCTGAGGATTGGGCTGTTTTCGCCGAGCGCCCAGCAGGCGTCGATGGCTTGGTTGGTGCGGCGTTCCATTTCGCCATTGCCGCGCTGTACAGACGCAAAGTCCAAAGTCTCGTCACTCTGCCCTGTTTGCATACTGCTGGCGGCACCGCCACCGAGACCGATCAACATCGACGGTCCACCCAGCTGGATCACTAATGTACCGACTGGCAATGCAGCTTTTTGGGTGTGCAGGTAGCGGATGTTGCCTAGGCCGCCAGCGATCATGATCGGCTTGTGGTAACCCCAGACCGTGTCACCAACTTGTTGCTCAAAAGTCCGGAAGTAGCCGGTTAGGTTTGGCCGGCCAAATTCATTGGCAAAGCTGGCGCCGCCGATAGGTGCTTCGAGCATGATGTCCAGCGCTGAAGCGATCCGGTCAGGCTTGTCGTTTTTACCTTCCCACGGTCGTTCGGCATCCGGAATGTGCAAGTTGGATACGCTAAACCCGGCCAAGCCAGCCTTGGTTTTGGCTCCCTGCCCGGTCGCCGCTTCGTCACGGATTTCGCCGCCGATGCCGGTAGCAGCGCCCGGAATTGGCGCGATGGCAGTCGGGTGGTTGTGGGTTTCGGCTTTGATGACCATGTGGGTTGGTTCGTGGTGGTAGCAGTAGCTGCCATCAGGTTCGGCAAAGAACCGGCCGGCCAGCGGGCCCTGCAGGATGGCGGCATTGTCTTTGTAGGCTGACAGCACGCCCTGGCCACCCTTTTCGTAGGTGTTTTTGATCATTTTGAAGAGACTCTTGGGAGCGGCCTTGCCGTCGATGGTCCAGTCAGCGTTGAAGATTTTGTGGCGGCAATGTTCGCTGTTGACTTGGGCAAACATCATCAGCTCGGCGTCGGTCGGGTTGCGGCCAAGCGCTTTGTAGGCATCAACCAAATAGTCAATCTCATCATCGGCGAGTGCAAAGCCAAAGTCGACATTTGCCTTGGCCAGTGCCGCATGCCCGCCGCTGATATCGATGTCGCGCAAAGCTTTTGGTTTGGCTGCCGCAAACAGCTCTTCAAGGGCGTCAATACTCGGCAGAACAGTTTCTGTCATGCGGTCGTGTAAGGCTGCGGCAACTGATACGTCATCAACTACCTCGCCTTCCACGTAATAGGCAACGCCTCGTTCGATGCGCTTAACTCCGGCAATACCGGAGTTGCGAATAATGTCCGTAGCTTTGCTCGACCACGGTGAAATGGTGCCCGCTCTCGGTACTACCAGATATAACAAACCTTTGGGCGTTTCCTGGTACGGCGTGCCATAGGTGGCAAGTTTGGCAATGCGTGCATCGTCGGCTTTTGAGAGTGTCCTATCAACGTCTGCGAAGTGCACATATTCGGCGCTGACATCACGGATCCCAGGCTCTAAGGCCTGCAGTTTTTGAAGCAATTTGGCGCGACGAAAATCCGACAGTGCAGCAATGCCCTGGTAGATTTTCACGAGCGAACCTCCAGTGTGTCCTCGCTGAATGTTACGTCGACTGGCTGGATGACGACTTGCTTTGGTCCGTTTTCAACCCTACCGGCAATCCAGGCTTTCAGGTTTTGCTGGCCGGCCAGGTCGACCACTTGCTGGGCTTGGTCACTCGGGACATAAATCGCAAAACCGGCGCCCATATTGAAGTTGCCGTACATTTCCTGGGTAGTAGCGCCCGATTTTTCCTGCATGAAAGCAAACTCCGCCTGAGGCTCCGGCACATTGTCGATAACGTAGCTAAAGTCAAGGCTGGCACGCATTAGCTTGCGCCAGCCGTGGCCGGTTATGTTGACCATGTAGTGAAGGTCGAGATTAGATTTTTGCATTTGGCGGACAAGCTCTACATATAAATGAGTGGGTGTCACGAGTGCTTCACCAAATGTCCGGCCGCCGGGCAGCTGGGCTTTGTAAATGTCCGGGTCCTTTTCTGCCAAGCTGCGGACAAAGGTGATGCCGTTGGCGTGGATGCCGCTGCTTTCGACCAACACGATTGAATCTCCGGCTGCCAATTTGTCACCTAGAACCAGCTGCGATTTATTTTTGATCACCCCTGTTGCCGCGCCACCGATGTCGATGGTGCCAGGCACGATGACATTCTTGAGCATGGGCGTTTCGCCGCCGCCCCAGGTTGCGCCAATTGCCTGGCAGGCGTTGCCCCAGCCGTTTATAAGATCGCTAGCCCGCTGTTCGTCACGCATCCAATCGGCGTCGCCGACAGCGAAATAAGCGTTGATCACTTCCGGCATGGCACCGACGACGATGAGGTCGTTGACGATCATGGCGATGGCATCTTGGGCGATGGCGTCGTAATGCGTCTTGCCAGTTAGCGGACGGACGGCGTCGGCTACCAGGTTTTTGGTGCCTAGCCCTTCGATAACTAGTGAGCGGTAACAATCGCCGGCGTCCCAGACGTAAGCCGATTCGCCGCGGCTGGCGGTCATTTCCTGCGAGCTAAAACTAGCCAAATTAGCGGCCGTGTCGCCGGCGCGTTTTTGAGCCAGCACTTTGATTGGGTCGACTGAACTATAGTCAACACCGCTGTCGGCATAAGTTTTGGCTGGTTCGGGCAATGTAATGTCCTCTTACTGATCAATTATACCAAATTTAGAGGTCGCGCCAAAGCCTTGCCAAGTCCAAAAGAAGCGGTTATGATAAAGATAAAGTTCTCTAAGCGGCTGCCGATTCCTCACCATTACAAAGGTAAGATCACAGGCGCTTTATTACTTTTCAAAGGACAATATAGATGCCAATCAACACCGACACCAATGACCAACTTCAGGAAAAGTGCGCCGTATTTGGCATTATTGGCCACAAATTTGGCAAAACCGCCGGGCTGGAAGCAGCCCGGCTTACTTTTTATGGGCTGTGGGCGCTGCAGCATCGCGGCCAGGAAAGTTCCGGCATTGTCAGTAGCGACGGCAAAGCAATGTATCGCCATGCTGCCCAAGGCCTGGTGGCAACTGTTTACCGCGAAGAAGACCTCGAGCAATTGCCCGGCCATTTGGCCATCGGCCACAACCGCTACTCAACTTCTGGCGGGGCTGATGATTGGTACAACCAGCCATTTATCGACCGCAACCACAAGATAGCACTGGCCCATAATGGTAACTTGCCTGACATTACCAAGATATCCAAGTTTTTGACCAGCCGCGGCGTCGACCTGGAAAGGCACAATGACAGCTCAATGATGCTGGCCGCCATTAGTTGCTATATGTACGATGGCATGGACCTCATCGACGCCATCAAAGCTGCTTGGCCCCTTTTCACAGGGGCCTTTTCTATTGTCATGATGGACAAAAACCGGTTGGTGGCTTTTCGTGACGAGTGTGGTATTCGGCCGTTATCAATCGGTACCATCAACGGTGGTTACGTAGTTGCTAGTGAAACAGCCGCCTTCGATACCATTGGTGCCGAATTCTTGCGCGACGTCGAACCAGGCGAATTAGTTGTATTTGACGGCGACACCATGAAGAGCGAGCGAATTGCTCCTGCCAAACCAAAACTCGACATCTTTGAATTTGTCTACTTTGCCCGACCGGACAGCCTGCTGGCTGGCAAGCGGATTGATCTGGTGCGACAAGACTTTGGCCGCGCGCTGGCCCGCGAATATCCAATTGATGCCGATGTGGTAGTCGGTGTGCCCGATTCAGGCGTGCCAGCAGCGCTAGGTTATTCTCAACAATCCGGTGTGGTTTTCGAAATGGCGCTCATCAAAAACCGCTACATCCACCGTACATTTATCCGTCCAACAGAGGCCCTTCGCGAACGCGACCTCAAAATGAAACTCAATCCGGTTGTCGACCTCATCAAAGGCAAGCGGGTTGTTTTAGTAGATGACTCGATTGTCCGCGGCACGACGATGCGCCATCTGGTGTCGATGATGTTCGAAGCCGGTGCGAAAGAAGTCCACCTGATGATCAGCTCGCCGCCGGTACGCTACCCCGATTTTTACGGCATCAACACACCACGCCAATCAGAACTCATGGCTGCCCACATGACGGTCGAAGAAATGCGCGACCACGTTGGTGCAACCAGCCTCAACTTCTTATCATTTGATGGCATGATCAAATCCACCGGCCTGAAGGCCAGCGAACTCAACAACTCCTGTTTTACCGGTGAATACCCGATCAGCATTGGCAAACGGGCTGACGAAATCAAGATGCTCAAAGACGGCGAAACCCTGCCCAAAGACGACCACCACCAAATCAAACGAGCAACCGCCAAAACTCGATGAAACCCCAAGTAGTCATATTGGCGTCCGGCAACGGCAGCACGGCTGAGGCCTTCATTCGGGCGGCCCAGACTGGTGAAGTAAACGCCGAAGTTCCACTGATAATAGTTAGCCGCAGTGACGCCGGCATTTGGCAGCGCATCGAAAATTTAAACGCCGAGTTTGGCTTGAAGATTCAAGGCGAACTGATCAGCCACAAAACCCATCCTTTGGCTGACGCCGAGGAAGATCGTCGCGGTTATCAAACTGCTGCCGAAGAAGCGGCCATGTTGGAGAAACTTCGGGAAACCAAGCCAGACCTCATTATGGCAATGGGTTACATGAAGCACGTCGGTACAAGCGTCGTGAACGAGTACGGTTGGCGCAGCGACTACACCAGCATGTTCCAGGCAATGATGCTCAACACTCATCCGGGACTTTTGCCCGACACTGCTGCCTACTACGGCCAAAATATCCAGCAGTACGTGCTAGACCACCACCTGCCTTATGCCGGCCACAGCTTGCACTTGATCTCCGATGGTTATGACGAAGGTCCGATCGTCGCCGAATACAAAGTGCCGGTAGAACCGAACGATACGGCCGAAACCTTGTTTGAACGTGTCCAAGCCAGCGAAAAAGCCCATTTGCCACACGA
>DASZPJ010000005.1:0-68088 GCA_035550295.1 Saccharimonadales bacterium (SeqCode) | reverse complement strand
CGCCAGTGGCTTTGACACGAATTACACCTTTGTGGTCGAACTGGAATGCCACGGCACCTTTTTCGGCGATATTGCCGCCATGCTTGGCGAAGGCGGTTTTGACTTCCGGGTAAGTACGGTTGATGTTGTCGGTGGCGCATTCGGCCAAAATGGCGACGCCACCCGGGCCATAACCTTCGTACAAGATTTCCTGCAGCTGGGCGCTGTCTTTGTCTTTGGCCCGGTCAACGGAACGCTGGATGTTGGCAGCCGGCATGTTGGCGGCTTTGGCCTTGTCTATGGCTAGACGCAGGCTGAAGTTTGTTTCCGGGTCGGTGCCGGCGCGCGCAGCGATGGCGATGGCGTTGCCGAGTTTGGTGAATACCGCGCTTCGGGCAGCATCCTTAGCACCTTTTTCGCGTTTAATCGTTGACCATTTGCTGTGTCCGCTCAATTGAAACTCCTGGAATAGTTGATTCTTTATCTGTTATTTTAACAAAATTTGGGCTTGCCAACAATCATGTCATCTCGAGCGGAGTCGAGAGATCTGTTGTGCTCATAGATTTCTCCACTTCGGTCGAAATGACAGTGCGGGCAGCTTTCGAGCGATGTGTCAGGACAAAAGTCAGCAGAGGGATCAAGCTATACAACCCGATCATCTGCCAAAACCCAAGGCCGATATTTTGTTGGAAAATTCCAGGAATGTGCGACAGTAAGTGCGCTGTGTCCAACATATACGTCAAAATAATTTGTGCCGGCCAGGCCAGCCAATTAGCAATCGGAACTGCAAGCATTCCAGCCAAACCAGCTATCAAACACAGCAACATCGCCAGCGGGATAAGTGCCACAACCAGCATATTTGCCGGCAAACCAATCAACGATATTTGGCCGAACGTGAATACTACAATTGGCAGCGTCATAATTTCAGCACATATGCTTTCCAGCGCCACGCCAGCCAAAACTGTCTTTTGCCAAGCGTGCCTGAAGCGCACGGCAATCAGCGGCGCAATCACCAGCACGCCGTAAAATGCCAGAAAGCTTAAGTACCAGCTGACGTCGGACCAAACGTAAAACGGATTTGCCCAAGCCGTAATGGCCGCGGCAATAAAGATCAAATTTAGCGGTCGAAAGTGCCGGCCGTAATAGCCCGCCCAAATACTTAGCAAGCTAACGATGGCAGCGCGGACGATGGAAGCGGACGACCCGGTCAACAATAAAAATAGGCCTATCAAGCTGAGAGATAAAAGTAGGCTGAGCCGTTTGCTGTGACCGGCTAATAACCTACGCGCGGCCTGTAACATGATCGTTAAGTTGTAGCCGGAGACGGCAATGATATGCGTCAGACCGACCATTAGAATGTCTTGTTTGACATCGGCCGGTAAAGTGCTGCGTTGGCCGATCAGCAGCCCCAGCGCAAAAGACGCTTCCGGTTCCGGCAAAACTGACTGCATCCCAGCCGCAAACCGCCGCCGCACATTAGAAACCGGAGACGAATGATGCGCGATCAAAGTAAGTTGCGCGTAGCTGACAAAGCCTTGGTATTGTCCAGTTCCCGTCCTCAGCTTGCCATTTAGCTGCAGTTCGTCACCCTGGAAAACAGCATTCATGCCAAAACCGCTAACGTACAGTGTGCCGGCTAATTTTTGACCGTTGGTTAGTTCTAGGTGATTGGCGCTAAAAGTGATCTGGCCATTCTGACCGTAAACACCGTCGTTTGCTGCCCGCACCAGCAAAGTCAGCTTTTGGTCTGAAAGCCGACCATATTCTGCTAGTTTTTGCATGTAAACTGCGCCTCGTAACGATCCAAGCCCTGCACTAAGTGATACGACCAACAACACGGCCAACCATTTTCTGCGCCGCCACGTCACCAAAGCGAAACTGGCGATTAGCACCACCCAAAACACGTTGGCTTTAAATCCGGCGTGCGCCGCACCGATGCCCGCCAGGACGGCGGCGCACGCAAACAGCTGCATGTCGATGCGCCGAAACGAATATCGGGCGAAGCTTCTCATGCATCAGGATTCTAACAACCTAAACCGCTTACGCCACCACGATTTAAGAAGTTTTTAATTAGTTAGTTTCGGAGGAACTTTCGTCTTGAACAACTGGTACTTCAAAAGTAACTTGCCTAATAGCTTCTTCTGAACGCTCTTCCATTGGTCTATAAAAATCGGTACGTATAGTTCGAACTCTGGGCATGGTTTTTAACCCAGTTGGTTTACGACCCACCAAAAGGTGAGGCGTGCCATAGTAACTGTTAACCGAATCCCATGGCTTATCGTTATAAAATTGCGATCTAGCCTGTGACCACGCTTCTGCCCCGGTAAGTTCTTCCCAAATTCCCGGCATCGGTAGAGAATGATCAACTACTAAACCACCTTTGCGTAACTCTGATTCGATGTAGTCGGATCCTAGAGGCGTATTCTCTTCAGCAACAACTAATTTACCTTCATCTTTTAAAATCCTGACAACTTCAAAAACCCCAAGTCGGACCGAATCAATAATCTCTGGTCTTGAGCCAAACTGGGAAAAAACACTACGTAATAAGACATAGTCGAATGCACCGGAGCTAAAAGGTAGTTGGCTCATGCTTGCTTCGATGTGTGGAAAATCTTCAAAGTCGGTTTTTGAAGAAAAGTTACGATGGCTGCCGGCAAAAGTTCGTGGCAGCTCCATGCCAAAGTAAGCAACGTCTGAATTTGCAAACATAGATCCCTGGTGCACCGCAGGAGCATCACCATAGCCAATTTCTAGGACACGTACTTGTTCTTCCCCAGCCAATACTGACATAAAAAAATAATACCATGTTTCGGTATTATTTACAAGGATGTCTGGAGGTGCGTGTGCAACCTTGTTGCAACTAAACTCCAGGAAAACCCTAGCCTATTTATAGCTACATTTCCAACAAAGTAGTCGGCTGCTGAACTTATCTTTCACTTTTTTGGAATAGAACGTACAGCCAGCTTAGTGACGGTATGAGTATCAGCGCCCCGACTGCCATGCTGGCAAGCGTTGCTTTTAGTACAGAGGTAACCGCTGCCGCTTGAGTCAGGGTTACCTGTGTAGGCAAAACATAAGGGTACTGTGCCGCCGCCCAGCCAATCAATACTGCTGCAACGGCTACTGCTGCAAAAATACGAGCTGTAGCGAAGTAGCGTATATACAGTAGACCTAAGGCGACAAGGCCAGAAATACCAGACAGAAGTATGAATGGCAGACCACGGTGTGCCAGGCCATCAGCGATAAATGGTGCTTGCTGGTGCAAAAATACCAGTCCACCAACGGCCACCAAGCCAGCAACTACCGCAGCAGTAAGTGCTCGATTCCTAAACTGCTCAACAAGCACTTTGTCGCCACTCCGTCTGGCATCTGCTGTTAGGTACACTGCCGCTAAATAGGCGCAAATAGTTACGGCCAAAACACCTGTCATTATCGGCATTGGACTGAGCCAACTGGTTATGGTGCTGCCAGTGCCAACACCACTGGGAACATGTCCAGCCGCCACTGCACCTGCAATCGTGCCGAAGAAAAACGGCGTGACGATAGATGAGAATGCAAAGGCCGCACCAAGTAACCGCTGCTGCCAAACCTGAGCGACTACCTTACGAAACGCAAAGGCCGAACCTCGGGCGATAATGCCAAAAGCAGCTAGCGTGAAAGGAATCCACAGTGTGGAGGTAACGGCGCCAAACAGTGACGGAAAACAGGTCCACATGACGACCAGTACAAAAATCAGCCAGACGTGGTTAGCTTCCCAAACGGGACCAATGGAGTGCTCAATTAACGCCCGCTGCTTGGCTCCCTTTTTGGCGTTGCCAGCCACTAGGTCCCAAAAGCCAGCGCCAAAGTCTGCACCGCCAAAGAGTGCATACAGCACGACGCCCAGCCACATCACGCCTGCCGTAGCTTCAACAAGTGTCATGTGTCATGCTCCTCAATCGGTTGCTTTGCCAAATGACGCAACACCCCAATAAGCACGGCGGTTAATATGGCATAGACAAGCAGTAACGCATAATACCCATACTGTATGCCATGCACAGGGTTGACTGCACTGGCAACTTTCATGACGTTGTAGACAATCCAGGGCTGGCGGCCGACCTCGGTGGTAATCCAGCCGCATTCCATGGCAACGACGGCAGCGATGCCAGACAGGGACACGGCTCGCAAAAACCACTTGTGCCGAAAGATATGGCTCCGTTTTTTCCAAATCAACGCTAGCCATAATCCCAACCCAAAGAAGGCGAAGCCGACAAACACCATGGTATCAAACGCCAAATGCGTAACGGTTACCAGTGGGTTTGACGGGCGGTCGGTAGCGGGGACGGCGTCTAAGCCCTGCACCGTCGCGTCAATTTTGTGTTTAGCCAGCAGTGATAAACCCTGTGGAATTTTAATCGCGTCGTGTAACTCGCCATTACTGTAGTAGCCAAGCAGGGCTTCGGGCGCACCTTTGGTCGTATGTGATAAGCCCTCCATGGCGGCTAATTTGGTTGGCTGTAAGTCACCAACCGATGCCGCCGCCCAGTCACCAACACCAATCTGCACAGGCGTAATGATGACCGCCAGGGTCAAAGGAATAAGTAAGCCGAGTCGGTGGTAGCGGTCATGCTTGCCGCGCAGCATCGCCACGGCGTAGACACTAGCCATGCTAAAACCCGTGACCATAAAAGCCGCCAAAATCATGTGCGTTGTCTCGGGCGGAAACGCAGGGTTGAACATTGCTTGCCAAGGATTAACACCTACAATCTTGCCATGCGACACCGTAAATCCTCGTGGGGCGTTCATCCAGGCATTGGCACACACCACAAAGAACGTGCCAGCGATACCTGCAATAACGATTGGAACGGCTGACCACATGTGGGCTTTAGCAGACAGTTTGCTCCAACCGTACAAGTAAATGGCCAAGAAAATAGCTTCTACAAAAAAGGCAAAGCCCTCCAGGGCAAACGGCAACCCGATGACTTCACCGTACTTGGACATCAGCCCCGCCCACAGTGACCCCATCTCAAACGATACAATTGTGCCTGACACAGCTCCAACGGCAAATAAAACCCCAAGCACTTTTGCCCAGCGCTTAGCCAGTATGAGATAGGTTTTGTCGCCTGTTCTATGCGCTCGCCATTCAGCAAATAGCACTAGTCCTGGCAAGCCAACACCAAAACAGGCAATAATAATGTGCCAGCCTAAGGAAAAACCCATTTGACTACGAGCAGCCACTGGGTTCGCTACAGTCGCAGCAAACAGGGGTACATTCACACTTTAACTATATCACTTAACGATTTTGCGTGTCGCTGCAACCAATATCAGTAAACTTCAATCTGGCAGTTTGTTGTACGAAATACTTGGAGGGCCCACCGGGGCTCGAACCCGGGACACGAGGCTTAAAAGGCCTCTGCTCTACCAACTGAGCTATAGGCCCGCATTAATGGCGCGGGAGCCAAATTAACTCCTTACATTATCTATTTTTTAGCTAAAAAGTCAATCTGTTAGCCACCATACGTATGAAAAAGCCTCAGCATTTCCTGGGGCCTTTTCATGTATGAAACTGAGTCTACAGGTGCAAGGTGTTAGGTACGCCTAAACCTGTAGCGTAGTCGTAGCCAACGCTGGCGTTACAGAGGGCACCGCACGGGCCGTTTTGGCCCAGGGTAATGTCCCGCAGAATGCTTGGTGTGGCTTTGGCGTCGTGGTAAATCTTGGTGTTGGTTAGGCCGCCGGAAACCATGGTACTGATAGCCGCCCAGATTGGAGTTGCCGCACTGGTGCCACCTATGGCTAACCAGCCGGTATCTTCGGGGTGACCGGCAAAGGTTGTCGAAGTATAGATCGGGAAGCCGGTGTTGGTGTCGGAAACTAGTGAGACATCTGGCGTGCCACGCTTGCCGCTGGCATTCGGAATGTTGTAGGTTGTTTGGTAGCTAGGTTCTGTTTCGTAAGCGCTCAACCCACCACCAGTGCCTACCCAATCCGTCCCGACTTGGTAGCCCCAAGCCGATTCAGTACGGACGGACCCATCATACTTCAGGCCCAGGGTTGTACCGCCAACGGATATAACGTTGGGTGATGTCGCGGGATAACTGGGGCCTTGCGAAGAACCGCCGCAAGCTATGTAGCCGCAGTCGCCACTGGCGGCAAAGTAAGCGATGTGGCCGCCGTTTTGGGCAGTAAAGATTGGATCAGCGCTGGTTTCAGCAACCACTTCAGGGCCACCCAAACTTAACGAAACGGCAACTACGCCCGATTGGGCTGAAGCGTAGACTACGCCGTAGGTAAAGTCGGAAAGATCTGGTTCTTCAACTAATAAAATCTTAGCGTTTGGTGCAATGGCATGGGCCCATTCGATGTCCAGGGTTGTTTCCATTTGGTTTTCCGGGCCATTGACGGCGTCAGAAGCTGTCGAGACAGCGGTTCCGTCAGGACTGCTTGTGTCCAAATATTTTGTGAAACAGCCATTAGCAGTAGTACAAGCCGGCAGGTGGTACATTGTCGAGAAAGTACCAAGGTCGGCTTCAGCAGTCAGGTCGTTATCAGCGTCAACAATGGCGATCGTTCCAGAGCCACCATTGCCGCCAGTCAGGTTGTAGACTTTCTTTACGGCGTTCGGGCTTAGAAGTTGGGCAGAAGTGTTAGCGCGTAACAGTGGCAGGGACATGTGAGGAAGTTGCAGCTGGCCCGGCAGATGAACAGTTATGACTTGGTGTGAGTTAAGCTCTTCCGCCTGTTGCGGCGTCATATGTTTCATAGTCGAGAATGCAAAAGCCGTCCTGGTGCCCGGGAATTGTGGATACTTGCCCGCGCTATTGCCGCCAGGCACAGCCGCCAGGCCAACCCCCAAACCGAACAAAGCGACTATCAGTAAACGATTGAATTGTTTGGTGGATTCTAGGATTTTGGTTGTGAGGATATTCATCGGTTTTCCTTTTAGCCCTTACGGTCAAGCTCTTACATTTTTACGGTTAGCGGGTCGGGCCAGATCGGCGATCATCAGCATGCTGATGGTGCAAATGGCTGTCACGATGAAGCTAAGTGAAGCATGGGCCGCGCTGAGTGCAAAGCCTGTGTCGGGTGTGCCCGGAGCTTTTACTTTTTTGGCGCTGCTCGTGCCTGACCCGCCGCCAGTATTGCCAGATCCGCCACCGCTGTTACCTGACCCGCCGCCAGTAGATGGAGCAGAATAAGTTCCGTTAACGGTGTTGGTGCTGTTGCTGGAACCAGCTAAAACAACTGTACCGACATATGGCTGGGCCATTGTGAAAGCGCCTGACAGGGCGCCGGTAAATTTCAGCGTGCCGTCGGTGTTGAATTGGGTGTTTGAAGTCAGAACAACAGCGCCCGTAAAGGTCAAAGTACTGTTTGGGTCGATAGCACCATAGACGGCGCCGCAGTTGGCGGCATTGCCGCTGTTGCTACAATTGTTGGTACCAGTGCCACCAACTGTCAGTGGTTCGGCAATTGTAGTGTCGGTAGCTGATGGATCGTTGAAAACTAGTCCGGCGCCATCTTCGACTGTAATCATAGCAGCGGCACTGAATATATCAGGCATTGTGGCCGGACTAAGGTAAGGTGAAAGTAGTAGAGTGCCACTTTGAATATCCAGATTGCCTGTGTATGCCGGGCTGGCTGTCAGTTGCTGGAAATCTCCATCTGCAGACAATGTAAAGTCAGTGTCACCGGAACCGGTCATAGCTGCATAATTAACGATATCAACTGCACCGCTGCTACCGATAAAGTTTGCCGTATTGGCACCAAAGTTTACGGTAGCAGCCTGCTCGATGCTCGGCTGTGGCGATCCCAAAAGTTGTTGGCCGATTGGTCCAAAGCCAAACTGGAATGAGTCGTTAATGTTATAGTCCGGTGTAGCTGCAGCATTGGTGAACGAACCGTAAATACCGCTAACAGTGGAGTTGCTACCACTGACGATGCCGTCAGTGACATTGCCATTGATTGCCAAAACGCTATTTGCTTCGTTGGATATGTTGTTATAAGGCACAACTAAGAAAGCGTATTGGCTGGACCCTTGGAATGTCAGGTCACCAAATACGGTGCTGGAAGCTATGTCGTCAGCCACCGCTTCGTCGCCCGTTAAACTGGTGTTATCAAAAATAATATTGTCGCCAGCCGCGGGCGCAACGCCACCTACCCAGTTATTTACATCACTCCAATCACAGTTCGGTGTAGTCGGGGCAATACAGTCCGTACCACTCCAGGTAATTGTGGCCGGGTTAGCAAAGGTAGCAGGCGCACCGAAAAGGATAAAAGCAGCCAGGAATCCAGTAAGCGAAAGCCGGAATTTGATCTTCATGTGAGGCCTTGTTGTAAATTTTTGTTTTTGCGTACTACCGACATATAACCAGTAGCGAAACAGGGTGTCAACACGTTGACGTAGATAGTACAACTATTTTCTGAAAATACCTGCTCTCTGCTGGCGTGCTATGATGTTACAAAAGTTATGAAACGAAAAGATCGAATCCATTTATACGTCATCGCCTTGGTTGTCCTGGTAATTGCTGCCGTTGGCATCGTAGCTGCACAGCATAGAGCAAATAATCGTCCAGTCCAAAAACCTTCCATAACCCGTCTCGCTCCTACACAAAGTAGCACCTGTGACCGGTACAATATTCCTGCTCATTCTTGCACACGAGCAATTAAGAGTGGCCAATATTGCCCAGCCTGGGATGCTAAACCGGGCCAAGTTACGTCGGACTTATGCGAAAAAATTAAGGTCACGCAATAGACTGAACCTGGCAAATTCTTATGAAAAAATCACGTAAGCCGGGCAGTAAGCCAAAAAAACTGGTCGCAGGCTTGGTGGTAGTCATATTATTAATAGCCGTTGCTGGCCTGCACCATCATGGCATTAAAGGCAAACACTCAATCCAGACTTTTAGCGTCAGCGACCCTACAAGTAACTATGATGTTTATAGCAGCTGGAAAAACTCCTGTGATCCTTCGTCCAAGTTATGTTTCAAGTACCCAACGGGTTGGATAATTGGCACCGCCAAAAGTAAAGATAGCCTCGTGACTACAGTCCTAAATAGCACCAAAACCGTCAATGCCCAATACGGCACATTGGCTACTTCGGTTGGGCCGCCAAAAAGCCTGTATACTTCCAGTCCTTTATCGACCAGTCCGCCACCTGCCCAGGTCACCATCAGTATTGATGGCCCGGTAAATTTCTATTGTGACTCCATCACAGCACCCGTCAGCGGATCAACTTTTAAAGTCATCGGTGGCTATTACGCCACTCCGAAGGAAAATATTCCCGCCTACCTGCTTGTCGAAGCTGCAACAGCAGACACTCTTGGCTTGGCCGAAGGCAAAATAACGCCCATTAAAAATACTTCAGTCGAAATTACTGATGGTAACTTAGCAAACCGGTTTGTGCTTTTTGGTGCCGGTCCTATCACCAACAACCCATTCACGCCAGCGCAGGCCAAGGCTTGGCTGGGTTCGCCGGACGGCAAAACTGCCCAGCAAATCGCCCAGTCATTTTACGCTGAATAATCTAAATTGAGCCGTCAGCCTTTATGTTTTTTACCGTGCTTGCCTTCTTCGCCGCCGGTTTTGGGCCGCTGCATCCAAAGCACTAGCAGACAGACTAAAGCGCTGCCACCAACTATCAGGTCTTGGGCACGCTGGACTTGGACCCACATCGCGCTGCCGATAATATTGTTGGCCAGACCCGGCGGCAATAGTGGCACAACCAACAGCCCGCCTAGCAGCCCAACGCCAGCGGCTGGCAGAATGTTTAGCAGCAGGCGTACATTACCGCGAACAGTACGGATCATAAAAATCGTCGTCAGTACAACTGGCAGCAGCAGCAAAAAGATTTTCAACAAACTGTCGGTGCTATTAACATGCACTTGCCCGCCGCTGGCGCTCAACAGACTTAGTAGGTCGTTGGCATCACCGCCAACAAATTGCAGCAGCACGTCGCCCAAACAAAGGCTTAGGAAAACCAAGGTAGCGTTTACGCGTAAAGCCAGCAATACTACAATCGGAATTAGAACAATAGTGGCCAGTACGAGTTCTGGACTCATACCGTTACTATAGCATTACCGTTATTTTTTAAACCCTTAAACGACTTTATTATCGATGGAATGGCTCACGGGTAGTGGCCAAAGTAGGGTTAAAGGTATATGGCGAAGGGTAAAATTACTATGGTAAGTCGAAAGTGTTCTTGATGGCGGCCACGGTGGCTTGGGCTTTGCTATTCAGGTCGCCGGATTTGGCCATGGTTTTGCCAAACTTCATAACCTTCAGGACGCGGCGGCCGCTTTCTACAGCTTCGCCTTTGTCGTAACGCGACATGATTAGCATTTGATCGTCTTTGAGGTCGCTTAGCGTAAAGCCAGGTTTTACAAATTCCACGCGGTCGCCTTTTTGGCGGTAAACTCCCGGCTGGATGTAATGCTTGAGGACCAGCTCGCTGTCCTGAGAGTTGTTCAGGATCATGAGCGAAGCCGGCTTGTCATATCGGCCGCTACTGGGCAGTGCTTCGTTATTGGTAACTTCGTAAGTGAAGTTGCCGAGTTCCAAGGCATGCAGCAGCATGAACGGAATTTTGCCGTTTTGCATTTGCAGGTCGCTAATCAGGTGTGAGTAGCCGGTCAGGCGGGCATTTAGCTCGATAGCGTAAACTTCGTTTTCCGGCGTAATAATCAGGTCGATACCGAATACGCCTTTGTAGCCATGGCTGGCCAGTTCCGAACCGACGATGGAAGCGATTTCCTGCGTTTGGTGGTGTACGAAGTCCGGGTATTCGTCGCCGACTTCACCGCCACACCACTTGGTGTTGCCTTCCAACGAATTGTTGCCCAGGTACTTACTGCCAATCAGCTGTCGTTGGATGCCGCCGTTAAAGATGCCGTATTTGGTGATGCAAACTTGCACGCTGGCCGGCTCGCCTGTGACATATTTGGAGACGACTATTGTACGACCGCGCGAGAATTTTTTGAGAAGTTTGATGGC
Organism: Saccharimonadales bacterium (SeqCode); assembly: GCA_035550295.1. Classification (GTDB taxonomy): domain Bacteria; phylum Patescibacteriota; class Saccharimonadia; order Saccharimonadales; family UBA4665; genus DASZPJ01. Next base: position 57,138 of record DASZPJ010000005.1, on the reverse strand, counting down.
TTCCACATAATCATCCTGGCTGTGAATTGCATAAGTGCCTTTCGACCCTGACGACTCTTCGTCCTGCAGCATAAATTCGCCGTAGCGCTCCTGCAAGTCCTTGTAAGACGCGGCCCGGTCGAGCTCGTTCATGTAGCGGATTTCGTATTCCGGCACTTTGATCAGGTCAGAAAACTCGTCGCGGAAATAACGCTTGTTTTCGTAAGCATGGGCGATGGTCGGCGAGTTCATCAAGTAAGCCAGTGGATTGATCTTGTACGGCGGGTCAATCGGTGAGTACATCACGAACTTACGCTTGCGGTCTTCTTTGAAGTCCGCCACAAACTTTTTGGAGCGCATGGTTTTACTGACGCTACCGCCATACTGGGCGGTCCGGCCCAGCGGAGAGACTTGGGCTTTCAGGCCTAAATCGTGCAGCCAAGGCTGCTTGATTTCGGTCACAATACGAAAATCGTCAAACATTTTGTCGTAAATCACAAAATTGTAGGCGTCAACGCTGACCACGCCGATCGGCGTAGAGCGCTTGTATTCGATCACTGAGTCTAAGTCCATAAGCCGACCTTTCTAAAAATTACGTTAGTTTTTGTTGAGATAGTGTTTATATTAACACATTATTCTTTATTTTGCAATACTTTAAGTGACGTTTACCGGTCAATTAACAGATTAATGGTGAGCGTTCAGCACTTGCGTGTATGCTACATAAATCAATACGCCGACGATGAACAGGATTGTCAGGAGCAACGGGATAAAGCCATTTTGGCTGAGCGGCGCACGTTTCATACTCTGGTTAATTATCGACAGTCTGCTACCGAAGTCAAGCCGCTTACGATTGTCGTCATCTTGAGTAGGTCGAAAGATCCCGTACGAGATTCTTCGGCTGCGCTCAGAATGACAAATGATTTACCAGAGTTTGTGTTTGCCGCCGGACTGGAACTGGCGCAGCAGTTCTTGCTGGTCTTTCGTCAGTTTGGTGGGGATGTCGACGATGACTGTCACAATGTGGGCGCCGCGGCTGCCGCCACGCAAATGTGGTACGCCGTGATTGGATAATTTAAAGTCGGATCCGCTTTGGGTACCAGCAGGAACCTTCATGGTGACCGGCCCATCGACTGTGGCGACTTCGATTTCGCTGCCAAGCGCCGCTTCTACCATGCCTACATGTTCTTCGCTAAGGATTAAATCACCTTCGCGGGTAAAGTGCTTGTGCGGTTTGACACGCACGTTGACGTATAAGTCGCCTTTTGGCCCGTTGGCCACGGCTTCACCCTTTTCATGCAATCTGATGGTAGCACCGTCGTCGATACCAGCCGGGATTTTTAGCTGGATATTTTGGCGTTTGCTCTGGGTACCTTTCCCGTGGCAGACGGTACAGACTTTTTCGGGAACTTTGCCGCTGCCCTTACACTTCGGGCAAACCGCAGCCTGTTGGATATTGCCAAAAATCGTTTTGGTGACCGTCACGACTTGGCCGTTGCCCCCGCACTGGTCGCAAGTCTTGAGTTCATGGCCCGGTTCTACAGTCGTGCCTTTGCAATGTTCACAGGTGTCGTCCAAGTTCAGGCTGACTTCTACTTCAGTTCCAAAAATGGCGTTTTCAAAACTAATTTCGACATTGGCCTCAACATCACGCCCCCGCGCTTGGCGTGGCCTACCACCTTGTTGGCCGCCACCAAAAAAGCTACTGAAGATGTCTCCCAGCCCCAGGTCGCCAAAGTCAAAGTTGATGTTCTGGCCGTTAAAGCCGCCGCCAGCAAAAGGATTGCCACCATTGCCGCCGACGCCGGCGTGGCCAAATTGGTCATAGCGCTGCTTTTTGGCCGGGTCTTTTAGGACTTCGTAAGCTTCGTTGATTTCTTTGAACTTGTCCTCATCGCCGCCACGGTCCGGGTGATGTTCAATAGCGGCTTTGCGAAAAGCTTTTTTGATCTCGTCAGCCGACGCGTCTTTGCCAACACCTAGTACTTCGTAATAATCACGTTTCGCCATCTGTATCCATTATCTCATGTTCTTGTAGCTGCAACTTAACTAACTTTTGTATGTTCATAGGCGAGGTCCAGTAACGTAGGGCTAACTTTTGTTCGACTTTGCGTCTCAGTTGCGGCTTAACCATTGCACCATCTTTTAAAACCTTGACCAATCTCTGGAACAGCTCGTCTTTTTGGGCCTCTTCTGCTGATACGGCGGCTGTATTTATGTTGTGTCGTAGCGGGTGGACGATATTGAAGAACTCTTCGTCGTCAGCTTTTAAATCCCATTCTTCGCCTTTCCGCAACCGCGCATGGGCCCGCCACACAACGTCTGCGAACTCGGCTTCGGTCAGATTGTAAATATCCATCAAGTCAGCTTTGGCATCGGCGTAAATTGGAGTCATTTTGGGATCATCAATCTCACGGCTGATTTCGCCTTTGGCATACCACACAATATCCTCATCACGTTCGGCATGCAGTGCTGTGCGGGCTTGTTCGCCATGGCCAAGCCACAGGTTATCAATTTTATCGCCTTCAGAACCCGGTTCACGCCAAGTTTCCTTGTCGGTAACCAGCTCAAAAAATTCAGTTTGTGTAGACAGCATCGCCCTAAACCTTAAGTAATGGTACGGCTGACTTCTGGGCCACCCGAAGTCATAACGTCCTGGATAAGTTCCGCCATCAGGAAGTCCGTCTTGGCTTGTTCGGCAACATCAAATGCAAGCGTGACTGCTCGGTTAACAATCGGTCCACCAGCGCCATTCTTGGCGACTTGGTATTTACCATGCAAGTGATTCGCCATGATCGCCGTAAAGTAACCATAGCCCTTTTCGCAGAATTCTCGGCCAATATCTTGCCCGGGCAAATCCCGGTTTGTCCAGCGCATGGCTACGTGCTGAACGTATGGATCCTGGCTCAAGCAAGCAGATATCATCTTCTGCTCATCAGTTAGCTCTGGCTTCTGGTTCTTCTCACTCATGTGTAATATTATAACATACTTTCTTCTTTAATCCAAGCTGCGACATTTTCTGACTTTCGCAGTTATCTAAACTGACTAGTAGTGCTCTTTGTGATCCCAAGGATTGTACGAAGCGTGACATTCTTTATCGGGACACATCCATGGACTTTGGGTCTTGTCACGTCCATCCCAGCATTTCTGCAAAGGTATAAGATTGCCCTTTGCGTAACAAACTGGACAATAGGGTTGGCCTCGGTTGTGGTCTTCGGCTTTCCAGTAAACGCCCATGTCAAAGACTAGGTCTTTCTTTTCCTTAAGCAATTCCTTCAGGTCTTGGATCTCATCTTTTTGACTTGCAAGTAGCTCTTTCAGGTCTGCCAATGCTAACTTTGCGTCTGCAAGCTTTTCTTTTTCTTCTGCAGTTGCAAGAGCGGTTTTTGCATCCAGCGCAGCCTTAACAAGATCGACCGATTCGTTTGCTTTACCCAAAAGTGACATATTACTTGTCCTTGTCGTCGACGACTTCGCCTTCGATTGGCTCGTCTTTGTCAGACTTCTTGCCCTTTTTTCCTTTGGAATCTTTGCCTTCTTCAGCGTCGTCAGCTTTTGTCTCTTCGGCCTGGGCTTGTTCGTACATCTTGGCGCCGATTGGCATCAGTTTGTCGTTGAGCTCAGAGGCGGCTTTTTCTAAGTCTTCCTTGCTGGCTTTGTCGTCTTTGACGACCTTCTGGGCGGCTTCGACGGCTTCCTCCAGAGTTTTTTTGTCGTCCTCAGACAGTTTGTCGCCGTTGTCTTTCTTTAGCTTTTCGGCCTGGTAAACAGCGCCGTCCAGCAGGTTGCGGGCTTCGACCTGTTCTTTTTTGGCCTTGTCTTCGTCGGCGTGGGCTTCGGCTTCCTTGGCCATTTTTTCGACTTCCGATTTGTCGAGGTTGCCCGATCCGGAAATGGTAATGGACTGCTCTTTGCCAGTACCTTTGTCTTTGGCGGTGACGTTCAGGATGCCGTTAGCGTCGATGTTAAAGGTGACTTCAATTTGTGGAATGCCGCGTGGGGCTGGTGGGATGCCGTCAAGTACGAAGCGGCCAAGACTCTTGTTGCCGTCAATCATTTCGCGTTCGCCCTGGGCGACGTGGACTTCGACTTGCGGTTGGTTGTCGGCGGCGGTAGAGAATGTTTCGGACTTGCTGGTTGGGATGGTAGTGTTGCGCTCGATCAGCTTGGTCATCACGCCGCCCATGGTTTCGATACCAAGGCTCAGCGGAGTCACGTCCAGCAGCAGCACGTCCTTGACGTCGCCTTGCAACACGCCACCTTGGATGGCAGCGCCAACGGCTACGACTTCGTCCGGGTTCACGCCCTTCATCGGTTCTTTGCCGAAGATTTTCTGGACTTTTTCCTGGACGGCTGGCATTCGGGTCATACCACCAACCAGCACGACGGCGTCGATGTCGCTGGCTTTGAGACCGGCGTCTTTCAGCGCTTTTTCGCAGGGGCTGGCAGTCTTGTCTATAAGGTCGGCTACCAGGCTTTCGAGTTTGGCGCGGGTCAGTTTGTGCTCGAAGTGCTTCGGACCATCAGCGTCGGCTGTCAGGAATGGCAGGTTGACGTCGACTTCCTGGGCGGTCGAGAGTTCAATCTTGGCCTTTTCGGCTTCATCACGCAGTCGCTGCATTGCGGCGTTATCGCCGGTGATGTCGATACCGTGTTCTTTTTTGAACTCGTCAGCAAAGTAGTTAATGATCACACGGTCGAAGTCGGCACCACCTAGGTGGGTGTCGCCGTTGGTAGCTTTAACTTCAAAAACGCCGTCGCCAAGTTCCAGGATGGAAACGTCGAAAGTACCGCCACCAAGGTCGTAGACGGCAATCTTTTCGTCTTTCTTCTCTCCTTTATCAAGTCCGTAGGCTAATGCGGCAGCAGTCGGCTCGTTGATGATGCGCTTGACTTCCAGGCCAGCGATTTTACCAGCATCTTTGGTGGCTTGGCGCTGGCTGTCGTCAAAGTAAGCCGGCACGGTAATTACGGCTTCGGTGACTTTGTCGCCCAAGAAGCTTTCGGCGTCAGCCTTCAGCTTGCCCAAAATCATGGCGCTGACTTCTTCCGGACTGTATTCTTTGTCGCCCATTTTTACTTTGACGCCGTTACCGGATTTGACGATCTCGTAACCCATGAGTTTGAGGTCGCGCTGAACTTCTTTGTCATTAAAGTTGCGGCCGATCAGGCGCTTTACTTCATAAATCGTGTTCTTAGGATTCGTCACCTGTTGGCGACGAGCCACCTGGCCGACTAGGCGTTCGCCATTCTTGTTAACCGCCACGACAGAAGGCGTGGTACGGTTGCCTTCGCTGTTCGCGATAATTTCCGGCTTGCCGGACTGCATCACAGCCATTGCCGAGTTAGTCGTACCGAGGTCGATTCCAATAATCTTTGCCATTATTTCACCCTTTCGTTAGATAAATACACTGAAAATTCGTATTTATAATTATGGGTGATTAGCACTCTAGTGTCAAGACTGCCAGATGTTGTTTTTTAATCAGCGTCTGCCTTATTACCTGAGGCGATGGGTGTTCATGGCATGAACCACCTCACCAGCAATGTTGGCCACTTTCTCGCTAACGTGCTGGCCGCCGGCGCGAATTGTATCCCGAATTAATCGACCCAGGAAACGCTGCTCAGTTACGGTTATTCTGGTCGAGGGCAAAACTTCACTGCCAGCCAACGCGTGACTACCAAGAGCTGGTACGCCAACCAGCTGCTCGCTCTCCGGCAAGTTTCGGTCGGATTCGGCTATGGAGGCTATGGTTAATCGATCCGGATCAACTAATTGACCTCGCTCTTTTTCAAATTGACCGGCTCTCATCCAATTGTGTGGCACCATGATATGTATCCTCTTATTCCTTATTTAAATTAGGTTGCTCTGGCGGTTCGTTGCCCACTGGCGCACCATCACTCCACGCCTCGATTAACTTACCCATAACCTCATCAGTCATATGACTGGCACTCCGCACCTTAGAGTATTCAGGTGTGGTTGTACTGGCTAACCCGGAATCATTCCTGGCTTCGCCTAAAACCCTGTAGTCCAACCAATTCAGCGAACCAATCAGCCTTTGCATGAGCGGCCGGGGATCGCGAATTGATTTGGTTTCTGACCCGCGGGCAGGCCTGCCCACATTGCCATTACCAAAACCCCAGCTATTAGGCATCATGATTTGACCCTGACCATGGCGTGGCGAATGACTTCATCACCTAGTTTGTAGCCGGCTTGTAATTCTTCGCTGACGACTTCTTGCTTGCCATCGCCTTCTTCCATGCTTACGGCTTCGTGCAATTGCGGGTCAAAGTGTTCGCCGACCGTTTTGATACGTTCGACGCCTAGGTCTGCCAGCGTTTTTTCGAATTGTTTAACAACGCCCTGGACGCCTTTGACATAATCGTGATCCAGCAAATCTTCCGGCGTGTGAGCCAGGGCTCGTTCAAAATTGTCGATTATCGGCAGTAAATCTTTAATAACATTGGCTTTGACGCTTGAGCGCAAACCAGCAATTTGCTCTTCGTGTCGACGACGCAAATTGGTGGCATCAGCGCGTTCTTGCTGCAAGGCTGCAGTCAAGTCGGCAACCTGTTGCTGCAGATCTTTAAGGGTTGGTTTTTTTGGCGTTGACACTGCTTTATCTCCTAATGTCTTTTATTAATCCAGCTTTTGATTTGATCACGGAACTGTAAATAAGCGCCGGCCAGGCCGCCGACTGCTACTGTAGCGGCTACAGCTTTTTCCATGCGCTCTCTCCGTTTGCGGGCGGCTACATGAGCAGTCATTTTTTCACTCCAATCTTGGGAACCAATTTGATCATAAGGAACTGCGAGCAGCTCTCGGGTCTCGTCGTCCATATTTTCAATCGCTTCCTCGGACATGCCAAACAGATTACCGGGATGGGTAGTCTCGTATTCCTCTTGGTCAGATGGCTCTGGCGTAGTAGATGGGATTATTCTACCTGGCGCCTCTGTCTGGTGAGGCAATTTAGGCATAATATTCGAGCCGGCCGGATAGACGTCTTCGCCTGAAGTTACTTTTGCCGGGTCGTCATTCAAACAGTCAGACGATTCAACCACGGTTCAGTGCCTCCGCTACAATTTCAGTATCTGTGCGCTCGCGGTTGGCTTCGGCATCATAGTAAAGACATTCTCCGCGGGCCCGGCGCAACAAGCAACCAACATATTCATACATCCGCTCTTCACCACCGAACCTGGCTTCGCGCATCACATCTTTCACTACCGTAAATGGAACGCTGGTTTTGCCCGCGTCCAGTGCTTCGGCTACATCTGGGTTCAAAGCGGCCGCTTCAAAGCACTTGTCAAGTGTAGTGCTGGCGTCAAAGGCCATGGGACAGGCAACGTGAAATGCATTGCCGGTCACTGCGCCATAAGGTGGTATGGCGTCAATCAGTCGCTCAGTAGCACTTTGGCTGTCAACCACGCAAATTCTCCATAGTTGAATCGTGGGTAGGATGCGGCTGTGGATCGATCAAGCGCCGCACTTCTGGTCGGCTCCAGGCGCCGGCTTTGACAACTGGCATGTCTGGGCGATTTGCAAAAGCCTGGGATGTACCAGCGCCGGGTTGGCGAGGAACACCCAAAATCATCTCGCCGGCCAATACGTAAGCGGCGCGGCCAAAACGCCTTAATCCAGAAGCGATGCCTAGCGCTTCGTGGAAAGCCTGGGTCTGGTTAACGTGGCCTGGCAGCACAAGGTCAACAGTCGGGACCATCCTGTCCGCGTCGTAGGCACGAGCGGTGACAGTGGGAGCCATTTCATTAGTGTTCGCCGCTTCCGTAAAGTTTGCCGGCGCGCTTGGCAATCCATCAACAGGTACGATTGGGAACATTGCCAAATACTCACTACGATCTATATCTTTTTCAAAATCAACCATATAAAACCTCCTCTAATTCTTGTCCGGCGCGGCGCACCAGTGTCATGACGTCTCGGTATTGCTGGCGGGTTGGGCCAAGCGTGCCGATATAACTTTGGTCGGAGAACGGGCTGCGGAAACGGCTGATGATCAGGCTGGCGCCGGCGCTGCGGCCAATCGGGTTTTCTTGTCCTATATATACGCTCAGTGGCTCGTTAGGTGCGGCTTCGCGCAGCCAGGGTTCTAAATTGTCCAACAAATTCGCGACCTGTTGGGCGTGTAAGGTATTCATAAATTCCGGCTGACCGAAAAGGTTGCCCAGTCCACTCATATATAGCTGGTTGCCGATGGTGGCCAGACCTAGGTTGTGGGTTAGTTCAACGAGTGTGTCGACGGCGTTACGGATCATACGTTCCGGCGCACCGGCCTGCTGGACGCGAGACGCCAGGGCCTTTTCGGCACGACCTTCCGGCAGCGCGGTTGTGCCAGTTTCAGCGATGTTATTTACATAAAATCGGTAGCCTTGGTCGGTTGGCACCCGACCGGCACTAGTGTGTGGCTGCATTATGAAACCGAGCCGCTCCAGTTCGGCCATCTCGGCGCGGATGGTTGCTGAACTAACGTTGAATAACTTAGCCAGTAAGCTGCTGCCCACTGGGCTGGCCACTTCGGCGTATTGTTCAACGATAGCAGTCAAAATTTGCTTTTGTCGCTCCGTCATGGCATAAATTATACGCTGTTAGCAGTCCCTAATCAAGAGTGCCAGCACGCTGTCATTCCGACCGAAGCGGAGGAATCTATTATTTTTAAAACAGATCTCTCTACTTCGCTCGAGATGACAGGCGAAGTTAGTCCAATGCGTCGTGGGAATCAAGATAGAGTTTAATGTCTTGGGCTAACTTTTGGGCGACAGCCAAGGCTTGGTTTTCGTTTTGCGAGGTGTTTTGTTTGGTCGCCACGATTGATTCAACTGATGTAACGGTGGTCTTTAGGTCTTCGTTCACCAGTGCCATGTAGTAGTCGGTGCTTAGCAATTGCTCTATTTCTTTAAGTGCTGTTTGCAGTCGTAAGTTGTAGTCGGCAGCGTCAACAACATCGCCGTAACGGCGCTGCAAACGGTCTTGCCATGTCTGGAAGTCAGGTGGCAAAAGAAAGATTGCCATGACGTTGGGGTCAAGCGCCTTATATTCGGCGACACCCTGCACTTCCAGGTCAGTCATAGCAACTTTGCCCTCATCGTGAGCTGATTTGATCTCGGCAACGCTAGTGCCGTACATATTACCGCTATAAATTTTGGCTTCGATGAATTTGTGGTCGTCCAGCATCTGGCTAGCGGTGGCTGCATTAATAAAGTGGTATTCGCGGCCGTCTTGTTCCGGTACGCCATGGTTGATGCGAGGCGGTCGGGTGGTGTGGCTGATGATGTGATGGAATCGGCCAGTAGCCAAAAGCTCATCTTTGAGGGCATCTTTGCCCGCGCCGGTTGGCCCCACCAGCAAGAGGATAGGCGTGCTTTTGACTAGGTTAGTAACGTCGCTGTTGGGTTTGTAGGCGGCCAGTTTGTCGGCAAGCACATCAGACATATTCGTTTTAGTTTACCAAGATTACAGGGGTAGTACAACTGCGTGTAGTTAATTACGCATTGGGGCAATCCAAATTTTCCACAGCTGGCCTGTTGTGGCATTGACATGAGGTGGTATGCCAGACTATTCTTAAGCGTAGTTAATCAAAATTAAAATCCAGAAGCAGGAAATACCAGATGAAACTCTTCAAGAAGCTAAACGCGCGCGGCTTCAGTCACCACTTCCTTATGATGTTTGTTGTCGTAGCTGTGGGGGTTGGTGGCGCTTATTACCTTGTTGGCAGCCACGCCGACAGCATTACCAGTAACCAAAAATCCCAACTTAACAGCCTATGTCAATCTGTTCACCGCGCTGTTTCAAATGGCGGAGTCAACAATCCTCCAGATCAAAAACTCCAAGATTGTAAGGACGAATTGCTGGCCCAGGCCCAAAAAGCCAATGATCAGGCAATAACCCTGCCAGGCAGCGTTATGCAAGCCGCCGACCAGGATGCCTGTTCATCAGAGGTTACTTGGCTGAAAAATAACAAGCCGAACCAGTACAACAGCCTGAAGGGCACTTTGGACAATGAAGTACTGAACTGTAATAACAGCGCCCAGCAAATTGATTCCCAAATTGGCATTGCAGCCAGTAAATACGTGGGCCATGTCGTGGCCAGCTGTAGCTCTATTGCAGCGTCAGCTCACAACGATAGTAACGACGGCGACCAAGTCCAGGTATCTGTTACGCTCAGTGGCGGACCATTGACCAGCCCTGTCACACTGGGGCCACGCCAAGTCTCTGGCCAAGGGGGGACCGCCGGTACAAATACATACACCTGGAACGCTGCGCAAATGCCAACCGCCGTTACGGGCGATACAATAGCTAATGGCACCATTACCGTCACAGAACACGTTTTCGAAAATGGCACAGCCGCTTCCAATGAAGTACAGTTTACGGCTACCTCTGGCTATAGTAAGACTGCTTCGATCACTGAACCTTGTGCTGCTGCAGCACCTATCACACCACCAAGTGGCGGTTCTATAGATGGCAATAACACCAGTCAGGCGGTTAATGACTACATAAAAAATGTGGATATTCCGTGCTTGACTAACCACAGTACGGCTGCTGATTATACTGCTTGTGAGAATGCCTGCAGCACTAAAGCAGCCCAGTTGTCCGCCGATGTTCCTAATGGTGCTGCCGAGCAATCGTCGCTGAACGGAGCCTGTGGTATTACTTATACCTGTGCCATACAGAAGGTACAACCTAGCTATGATCCTGGCTCGGGTATTGATTGTAGCCAGGGGTACCAAGCGGCTCTAGATCAATACGATAAAAATCTAAACGGCAATATACAGTTATTCCAACCTCAAGGTGCCGCTTTCCAAACTTGCACCACTAGTGCTGATACTTGTGAAAACTGTACGGCGAATAGTTGTGCGCTAAAGGCATGTACACCTAGCTGGAGCTCTGTCTCTGCGAGCAACCCAAGTGGCAATGTTTTGTACCCAGTACCTTGCTCTAATAAACCCGGTCCTTACGTATTGGGTATTGGCGTATGGTGGAAGGGATACTTAGTTGGATTCACTGGCTTCCCTCTCTACACCCAAGACCAATACAACTGGTTAGCTTCTGTGGGTGGCGCGGCAAATGTCTGTAACTTGGCTTCTAGTGCAAAGAAAGCACCCAACGGAAGCTACTCAGTAGTCGCAAACACGACTATTCCATGCCAATACAGCAATGGCAAAGTTTACTCCAAGAACGGCAACGGCCCACAGGGCATCCCGAATTCTCCACTGATTCACGGCTCGATAAATGGATCTAACAATCCTGTAAACTGTAACGCTAACGCTCATCCAAATACCAATAATGTTTGCGTCTGTAACACCGGCTATGAAACTACCGACAACGATAACGCCAATGGCCCCCAGTGTTCTCGAGCCCGAGAAGATTGTAATCCTAACGCTTCATCCGTAACCGGTGTATGTAAATGTAATAGCGGCTTTAACGTAACTGGCAGTAACGGCAGCGGAGTGATCTGTACCAAACCAGGCTGTAACCCTAACGCAACCATGACTGGTACTACTTGCAACTGTAACACTGGCTACACGCCTAACGGTTCGGATGCGCAAGGCGTCAAGTGTGCCAAGATTAACTGTAACTTGCACGCTTCCCCAACGAGCAGTGGCACCAGCTGTGCCTGCGATGGTGGCTATCAGCCTAGTGGCGACGCTGATGAGCAGGGTGTTAAGTGTGTCAAGGAAGTCGCCTGCCCAGGAGCTACCTCATACTCCTTTGAAGGTAGGTGCGTGGATCTGCCGCCACATACTCCGGCTTGTCCTAAGGAAGGAGCTAATCCAAAAACTTGTAAGTGTCCGGATGGCACTCACGACAATGCCTCTATGTCTAAATGTGTGCCCGACACAATTTGTAACATCAGTGGCGCCAACAGCAGCTGTGTTTGCCCGCCCGACACTACTCTAAACGCAGCCGGCAACAAATGTACCAGTGCGGTCCTCTGCGGCAATCCTCACACAGAAGTTAAAAACGGTGTTTGTACCTGCAGCACCGGCTATCAAGACAGTGGCGCAAAGAATACCCTTGGTTTGGAATGTGTGACTCCGCCTACCTGTACAATTACCGGCCAAACCCCCGTTGGCGGTCAATGTAAATGCCCTACTGGCCAAACAGTAGTTGGCAGTGCTTGCAGTGGCAGCGGAACTACCCCGCCAAGTAGTGCAGGCTGTAACCTCAACGCCACCAAGAACTCCATCGGCGTTTGTGCTTGTAACTTGCCGAACTACCAGGACAACGGCCAGCCTAACCAACAAGGCGTGCAGTGTGTGCTCATAGCAACATGTACACGTATTACCGGCCAGACCTCGGTTCATGGCAGCTGCCAGTGCCCAGGCGGTGAACAAGTTTCCCAAGATGGAAAGAAGTGTATTGTCCAAAAAGTTACCCTGCCCGCATCTGAGTGGAGCCTGGTCTCACATGCCGTGGTCGTGAAAGATGGTTCAACTAATGTCATCCGGATAACTAATCCAGGCGTAGCTTCCCTAAATCGTTCACATCTACTGGAAACATTCCTGGGAGCCGATGCCGGTAAGACTGTACAGATTTGCCCTACTGCCAAGAGTTCCAGAAACTCAACTTTGCAGCTAACCCTAACTAAAATCGTTGACGGTATACCAAGCTACGGTAGGCATATAAATCTGAGTTCTGTCTACAGCACCAACTGCCAAAAGTTCACTATCGACCCACAATACAAAACAAACAGTTCATTCCTGCTGGTCTCTAACACCAACGGTTCACCAATATTCTTACGCGACGTGACCCTGACAGCCCAGTAAATAAATGAGTGGTTTGGCCGGTGAAGACCAAACCACTCCAAAGCCGGCGACCAGCATTGCAGTACCTATTTGTTCAGTAAGTAGTTAGTCGCGCTTTAGCATGACGGTAAAGGCTTCGGCTGGGATGTCGACTTTGCCGAAGCGTTTCATGCGCTTCTTGCCTTTGGCCTGCTTGGCCAGCACCTTCTTTTTGCGGCTTACGTCGCCGCCGTACAAGCCGGTTGTGACATCTTTGCGGTAGGCAGACAGGTCTTCACGGGCGATGAACTTGCCGCCGATTGCCGCCTGCAGCGCGACTTGGAAGTTCTGGCGTGGGATGACTTCTTTCAATTTTTCCACGGTACTACGGCCGAGGCTTTGCGATTCGCTGCGATGAACCATAACGCTCAGCGCGTCGACCCGTTCGCCGGCCACGTAAAAGTCTAATTTGACCAAATCTTCGGCCCGGTAATCGTCCAGTTCGTAGTTAAATGATCCGTAGCCACTCGTCAGGCTTTTTAGCTGGTCATAAAAATCAGTCAGCAAATTCGCTAGCGGCGCTTCAAAACTCACCAGTGCCCGGTCTTCAACATAGCTGAGATTTTTTTGTAGCCCGCGTTTGCTCGAGATCAGCTGGATCACAGGTCCAACATAATCTTTTGGTACTACGATTTCACCCTTGATCCACGGCTCACGGATTTCGGCAATCTTGGCCGGGTCAGGCAAATCGGCGGCGCTTTTTATATCCATCTCTTCCCCGTTTAAAAGCGTAATTTGGTAATCGGTAGATGGATTGGTGACGACAAGTTCCAGGTTGTATTCGCGTTCCAGCCTTTCACGCACAATGTCCATGTGCAGCAGTCCTAGGAAACCAATGCGCACGCCAAAACCCAAGACCGGTGAATTCTCCGGCGCGAATTGCAGCGCTGAGTCGCTAAGGCTGAGTTTTTCGATAGCATCTTTAAGTTCCTGATAGAACTCGTTTGATTCCGGGAAAAATCCGGCATAAACGAAGGGCTGGACGTCTTTGTAGCCCGGCAACTGCTCGGTGGCCGGCGTCGAAGTTAGGGTTACGGTGTCACCAACTTTGGCGTCGCGCGTAGTTTTGAGGTTGGTTACAATATAGCCGATTTCGCCAGCTTGCAGCGATTGACCCGCAGTCATTTCGGGCTTTAGCGCGCCGACTTCCAACGCGATTCCGGATACGCCGGTGGCCATCATTTTGATCTGGTCGTTTTTCTTAATTTGGTTATCAAAAACTCGAACATACAAAATCACGCCCCGATAATCATCGTAGTAGCTGTCAAAAATCAGCGCTCGGGTTTCAGGCAATTCCGAACTTTTTGGCGGTGGCACCAGTTCTACAATTTTTTCTAAAACTTCTTCGACGCCCTGGCCAGTTTTAGCACTAATCTGCAAAATATCTTCTTTTTTGCAGCCAAGCAAGCTAATGATTTCGGCGCTGACTCGGTCCACGTCGGCAGCCGGCAGGTCGATTTTGTTCAAAACTGGGATAATTTTCAGATCGGCCGCAATCGCCAAATAAACATTTGCTAAAGTTTGCGCCTGAATTCCCTGGCTGGCGTCGACGACCAGCAGTGCGCCTTCGCAAGCTTCGAGGCTGCGCGAAACCTCGTAGCTGAAGTCAACATGACCAGGCGTATCAATCAGGTTCAACTCGTAATCTTTGTAAGCCATCCGCACCGGCGCCAGTTTGATGGTAATTCCTTTTTCGCGCTCCAAGTCCATTTTGTCCAGCAGCTGGGCCTTCATGTCTCGTTTGTCTACCGTACCGGTCAACTCCAGCAAACGATCGGCCAGCGTGCTTTTGCCGTGGTCGATATGCGCGATAATACAAAAATTCCGAATGTGGTCTTGTTGCATGTCCGACCATTATAACAGAGGTGGCTACAGAATTTGCTAAACTGTTGCTATGAAAGTACGGCAGGCAACCATGAATGATTACTTAGTGGTGATGCAGCTTTACAATGATTTCGTGGGTGAAGACCGTTACTCGAGGCACGATAATGATTCGTTTGAAACTGTGCTTGATGATCCACTTAGCCGGGTATTTGTAGCTGAGGATAACGGCAAGGTTATAGGCTTTGCGACGGTCTCTACCAAAGATATAGTCCGTGCTCCCCGACCAATCGCCGAGCTTGATGAGTTATTTGTTGATCCAGCCAGCCGCACACATGGCACGGGCACAGCACTCATGGAAGCAGTTGAAAGTTTTGCCCGTAGCCGAAATTGTTACCGTCTTTACATGGTTTCTGCTTATGAGCGCGAAACAGCTCACAAATTCTATGAGCACTTAGGCTACAAGAACAACGGCTACCACTTCCAAAAAGATTTATGATTTGGTCTTGGCTGGTTTGGGGTTTTCGATGGTCAACCACGAGATGATGCCGGAGGAGGCGGCCATGGCGGCGCAGAGGTAGATTGCGAAGTGGTAGACGTGTGCGCTGCCAAAGAGGCCTAGGACGGCGATGACGATAAGTCCGGCCACCCGTGAAACAGCGTTGTTAATGCCGGAGGCAATGCCGGAATTGGCGTCCGACACGGACGTCATAACGGTGGTGGTAAGTGGTGCTACCAACAGCGTTAGGCCAGCAGCAAACAGCACTACTCCCGGCAATACCACGGTCATGTAGCTGCTGTTAGTGGCGCTCAGGCGAATCAGTGATAGGATGCCTGCCGCCGCAATCAGCGGGCCAAATGTCATGAACATCCGCGGGCCTAATACCGAGGACAGTTTGCCGACGCGCTTAGAAAATAGGACTAACAGAACTGTGACTGGTATCAGGCTTAGTCCAGCCCGGATTGCCGAATAGTGCGCGGTGGTTTGTAAAAAGATGACCAGCGCAAAGAAAAACCCACCGAGGGCGCCGTACATGCCGAAAGTCATGATGTTGCTGCCAGTGAAATTGCGCGACTTGAACAAGTCCAGATGAACCATCGGATCTTTAGAGCGCTTTTGATTGCGTAGAAAAACAGCGCCGATGACAAGTCCTTCGATTAGCGGCGCGACTGATTGTAAACGCCAGTGATTGGCTGGACCTTCGATCAAGCCGTAGGTGATACCGGCCAGCGCAAACATCGCGTAAATAGCTCCTTTATAATCAACTCGGCGAACGCGGCTGTCCTTGCCTTCCTTGATGCTGACCGAACCCAGTAGGTAACACAAAACGACAAGCGGAACGTTGATCAAAAATATCCATCGCCAACTTGTTACCCCTAGAATGTAGCCGCCTAGAAGTGGTCCAAGCGCCGCGAACACGGCCGACCAAGCCGACCAACTGCCAATGGCTGCCCCACGCTCTTCGGCTGGAAAGTTGGTGTTGATAATCGCCAAGCCACCTGGCACTAGTAGCGCGCCAAAAATTCCCTGCAACACCCGCGTTATGATCAAAACAGCCGCATTGGGAGCCAGGCCGCAGAGCAGCGAAGCCACACCAAAACCGAGCAAGCCTATCAAATAAATGCGCTTGCGGCCAAAAATGTCGCCCAATGATCCGCCAAGTAAGATTAAGGCCGACAATGACAGCAAGTAGCCGTCGGCAATCCATTGTAAGTCCGCAAAACTGGCATGCAGGCTGTGCGAAATGTGCGGCAAGGCCAGGTTAACGACAGTCGAATCCAAGATGACGATGCCGCTACCAACTATGGTCGCTAGCAAAGTCAGTCGTTGTTGCCGATTCATAGCCCAAGTGTAACACTTATTTTTCATCCTGAGCCTGTCGAAGTATCTATAAGTCTAAAAAAGATGTGCGGGATCTTTCGGCAAGCTCAAGAAGACAATTAGATTTCGATCTTTATGGGGTTCAACACGATCTTCTTTATCCTTCTGACGACCGGCCTGACTTCTTCCAAACCAAGCATTGAAGACACCAAAACGTGCACCCCAAATGTTACGGCGGTTATAAAGAACAGCTTACTACCCAGCGTCACGAAACCGCGGTCATTCAAGCCCAGCGGATAGAATGAAATCATAATGAAGCCCGCCACGACGCTAAAGCCGCTGACGGCCATAATCCGCACGATACCATTCCAAAACTTGGCATCAAATAGGTGATGATCGCGGAATAACATGATGGCCGAAAGGATCAAGACTTCTACCATGGCCACGATTGATTGGGCCAGCGCTAAGCCGTTCAGGCCGTAGGCACTCGGTCGAGCCAGGTTTACAGCCAAAATAATGTTTAGGCCAATGGTAAATAAAGAGACAAATAGCGGTGTTTTGGTGTCCTTTTGGGCATAGAACCAACGCGAGATAATGGCATAAATGATGCGGAAGAAGATTGCCAAAGCCAGATAGCCGAAAATTGTGGCAATCTGCGGGCTACCGTTGCTGTAAATCAAACGGGCTAAGTAACCGCGGGCAAAATAACACACCACAACAGATGGCGCCGACAGCCAAATCATTGCCCGTAGGACTGTCAAAAATTCTTTGCGAAATAGGTCTGGGCGGTTTTGGCTAAGGAAGGTGTTGAGTTTCGGGAAAACCGCCGTACTTATAGCCGTGCCTAACAGCAGGATTGGAGCCGTGCTCAAGACGAATGCGTTTGTGTAATTGGTAATACTGCTGGTTCCCAGTCCACTGGCAATGTGGATCTCCACGACGCTTTCAACCTGGTCCATTCCCTGGTCCAGTGACCTAGGCGGCAAATTTTGCAGCACTGTCTTGAAGTCCGGCTGGCGCCAATTAATGCGTGGGTGCCAATGGAAACTAGTCTTCCATAAGCCAATGATAATGATCAGTAGTTGCAAGACCGCTCCAATTAAGGCGCCAACGCCCAGGCCTACCAAACCTAAGTGATGTGGCCCGCCGTCGTGACCTTTGGCTTCACTGAATATCAAGACGCTGACGATAATGCTGAGGTTGTAAGCCAGCGGCGCAATGGCAAAGAAAAAGAACCGGCCCATTGTTTGCTGAACGCTCGTCAAAATGCCCGATATGGTGAACAATAACGGGTTTAAGGCCAGTAGGCGCATGATGGCTACTGCCGTGTTCTGCAATTCGTGGGCGTCAGCGGCTGACAAGCCTTTGCCAAGATGCGGCGCTACCACGTGGGCAATCAGCGGCCGGGCAAAAACCAATATAAAAATAGCTACGGCTGCCATGATGATAGCTAAGAAATTCATCAGGCTGGCCGATAATTCCCACGCGCTTTTACGGCCGTTTTTGTGCAATCGATCTGTTAATACTGGTATAAAAGCCACTCCCAAGGCGCCGGCGGCTAATGTGAAGAAAAAGAAATCCGGTACGGCGAAGGCGGCGAAGTACGCGTCAGTGCTGTGCGGGCCGACTAGCGGAAAGTTGGCATTGACCAGCTTGGTGCGCAAAACGCCCAGCAACTGGCCAACAAAGGCCGTCGCCATCAACAAAGCTGCGACATTGCTGACGCTTAGAAGGCTCTTTTTCTTGGCAGGCGCGGAGGATGGATTCATGAAACTTGCCTACCATTATAGGCCAGCAAGCCGTATGAGAACAGATTATTTTCAGCTAAATTTTATGGCCTAGTACAATGCGGCGGCTTCGGGGAGTTTGGCGTCCTTCAGGGCTTCGGTGACTTCGTCGGCGTCGACTGTTTCTTTTTCCAGTAAGCGATCTTTCAGGGCTTCCAAAGCGTGCAGGTTTGCTTTGATGACAGCGCGGGCGCGGTTGGCGGCTTCGGTGATCAGCGCCTCGACTTCGTCGTCGATGACTTTGGCCGTTTCGTCAGAGTAAGTCCTTTCGTGAACTAATCGCTCCAGCATCATGCCGTCGTCAACTTGGAAGACTTGGTCGCGCAGCTTCTTGCCCATGCCCTGGTTCATGACCATGTCGCGGGCCAGTTCGGCGGCGTGCTGCAAGTCGTTGCCTGCGCCGGTGGTAACTTTGTCGACGCCCAATATAACTTCTTCGGCGATGCGACCACCCATGCCACGGGCCAGCATGTCTTTAAACTGGACCAGCGACACAAAGACGCGGTCTTCCGGTGGAATGAACCACGTCACGCCGCCAGTTCCGCCGCGCGGAATGATTGTGACTTTGTGGACTGGATCGCTGTCTGGCAAAACATGTCCGACCAAGGCGTGGCCTGCTTCGTGGTAAGCGGTGGTGACTTTGTCGGCTTCGGTCATGACTTTACTCTTGCGCTCTGGGCCGATAGCAACGCGTTCGAAGGCCTCTGTCACGTCGGCTTGGCTGATTTCGTTATGGCTATTGCGGGCAGCAATAATTGCCGCCTCGTTGGCGATGTTCGCCAGGTCAGCACCACTGCTACCGGCGGCTTTGGCGGCCAGAGCATCAAGGTCGACGTTTTTGGCCAGCGGCTTTTTGGCGAAGTGGACTTTCAGGATTGCTTCGCGGTCTTTGCGGTCTGGCAAACCAATATTGACGCGGCGGTCAAAGCGGCCCGGGCGCAGCAAAGCTGGATCCAGCACATCAGCGCGGTTCGTGGCAGCCAGCACAATAACGTTTTGGCCTTGTTCGAATCCATCCATTTCGACCAGGATTTGGTTCAGCGTCTGTTCGCGTTCATCGTGCCCACCGCCCATACCACTACCGCGGCGCCGGCCAACGGCGTCAATTTCGTCGACGAAGATAATGCACGGTGCGTTCTTCTTGGCTTTGGCAAACAAGTCACGGACACGGCTGGCGCCGACACCCACGAACATTTCTACGAATTCAGAACCAGAGATACTAAAGAACGGCACATTGGCTTCGCCGGCCACAGCGCGGGCCAACATCGTTTTACCGGTTCCGGGCGGGCCAACCAGCAAAACACCTTTTGGAATGCGGGCGCCCATGCCAGCGAATTTCTTCGGGAACTTTAGGAATTCAACGACTTCTTCGAGGTC
This sequence comes from Saccharimonadales bacterium (SeqCode), assembly GCA_035550295.1. Classification (GTDB taxonomy): domain Bacteria; phylum Patescibacteriota; class Saccharimonadia; order Saccharimonadales; family UBA4665; genus DASZPJ01. Next base: position 37,563 of record DASZPJ010000005.1, on the reverse strand, counting down.
TTGTTTGGCTTCGTCACTGCCGGCAATTTCTTTGAAGGTAACTTTGTCTTTTTCGTTGCCATACAGGCGGGCGCGGGATTTACCAAAGCTTAGTGCCTGGTTTCCCTGTCCTTGGGCGCTACGCAGCATAAAGAACAAAATGGCGCCGATTGCCAAAACCGGCAAAACCGACCCTAGCAAGGTGTCCCAAATGGAAGTCGTACCGCTACTCTGCGCCGTGGTGTCGATTTCGACTTTGGCGTAGTTGAACCCTTCGTCTTTTAGCGTCGCGTTAGGCTCTAAATAAGACCTGAGCGTAGGATGAGACTCACCCTTCTTGGTGATGTCCAGTTCGTTGCCGTTGACGCTAATTTTGCTGTAATCGCCTGCGTTGGCTTGCTTTACTGCAGTAGTGATCGGAATTTTTTTAGTAGTACTCGGCTGGTTAAAAGCGGCTATGACGATCAGTCCAAAAAAGATCAGTAGCGCTATGAAGCCGGCGTTTTTCATGCCGCGGCGGCTGTTAGTAGATTTGCGGTTTGGTCGGTGGGGTTTTCTATCCATAGGGAACTATTATAGCGCCGTAAGCGATCTTTGACTACTGTCCTAAAGTTCAATCTCCAGATATTGTTTGCCAACAACCATGCTCGCCCCACCTAGTAAGTCAAAACGTTGCCCAACACGAGCAGTTTTGCCAGCGACAACTAACCGCTCCAATGTGCGGCGATCAAAATTAGCAATGCCGTTGGCTCGCAGCCAAGTCGCCATAACTTCACGGGCAACTTTATGAGGCAGTTTACTGAAATCATGGCGATCGAGTTCGGATTGCGGGCTAAACTGCGCCAATAAATCATCAAGTTCCAAATTTGTGCCGCGAAGTTTACTAATAATATCGATCAGTTTGGATCGATCGGTTTCACTAAATTTTGTTAGCAAACTGTGGCGAACATAATTCCGCAAATAGTCAGTGTCAGTGTTAGTACTGTCTTCGCGCCAGGTCAATTTTTGAGCCTCGGCATAGTCGATGATATCCTTTTTTGCCACATTCAGCAGCGGCCGGATTAAATTTTCGTGGCTGTCGAGTGCCGTCAAACCTTTGCGGTTTGTGCCACGAAGAATATTGATAACTGCCGTTTCCAAAACGTCGTCCTGGTGGTGGGCGGTGATGATGGACTTGGCTTCGTGATCTTTTTGAACTTTACGCAAAAATTCGTAGCGTGCCTGCCGGGCTTTGTCTTCGCTGGCTTTTGGTCCCAGCTTTCCTTCGGCAAAAACAAACGATAACCCATAACTTTGTGCCAGCTCTTGAACCAGTTTGCGATCTTCCGCTGAATCTTTGCGAATGCCGTGATCAAAGTGAGCAACTATCAGTTTTAGATCTGGCTTAACATGTAAAGCATGGATCAACGCAACTGAATCTACCCCGCCGCTAACAGCGACAACGTAAGTCCCGGCCGTTGGCATATTCATCTCCATGCAATATATTGTAATCTGTAATGCCAAAGAAAGTTTCACTGGAAGACCGAATTGCCAAACTCGAAGCCCGCAACAATCGCGTCGAGGGCGATAAGGCCTGGGAAACAAGTTGGTTTCGTCGAGTCTCAATCGCGTTGCTTACTTACATAGTCGTCGTCTTTTATTTGCACTTCGTGGTGCACATTAGCCCGTGGATCAACGCGCTGGTGCCAGTCATCGGCTACACACTTTCGACGCTGACGATTGCCCGCCTGAAAAGTTGGTGGCTGAGTCGACGATGAAACTAAACTTCGTAACCACCACCCGCAAAAAATTGCCAAAGCTACGCAGGTTTGCCAAGAATATGGAATTGAATTGGTTCAGCTAAAGTTAGACATAGATGAGGTCCAGTCTGAAGATCCGGACTATGTTGCAACCAAAAAGGCTGAAGCCGCTTTTGCAGCAGCCGGAGAGCCAGTCATCATCAGCGACGACGCTTGGCAAATGTTAGGCTTGGGCGGCTTTCCTGGAACATATGCGAAGTCGGCGAACAGTTGGTTGAAACCCGAAGATTACACAAGACTAATGGACGGCATCAATGACAGGCGCGCCAACTTCATCCAAACTTTGGTTTACCAGGACGAAACCGGTCAGAAACTTTTCAAACATGAATCCGGTGGCACAGTTTTGAGTGAGCCACGCGGCGACAGCGGGGTCAGCATCCAAGCGGTTATTAGCTTGGAGCCGGACGGCCAAACCAGTATCGCTGAAGTGATCGGCGATGGCAGCCATTACGACGGCCCGGCCGCTCTCGAGGTTTGGCACGACTTCGCCAAATGGTATGCTAAACATAAGCAGTAAACAAATATGCACGACGTAATTTTATTTTTGGTGGGCATCATTGTCGGTGCCATGAACGCCATCGCCGGCGGCGGTATGTTGATAGGTTTCCCGGTACTTTTGGCAATTGGTGTGCCAGCCATCGCGGCCAATGCCACAACTGGCTTGATTGTCCTGCCCGGTAACCTGGCAGCTTCAATCAGCTATCGTAAATATTTGAAACGCGTGCCACGCAGCTACTTATTGCTAATTTTGCCGGCAATCATAGGATCAGTCATTGGTGCCTTTGCCTTGCGCCACACATCGCCCGATGACTTCGAAAAAATCGTTCCGTGCTTGGTAGCTTTTGCCGTCGTATTGTTCACTTTCCAGCCATTCTTGCACAGCTATATCCACGACCATATCCACGGGCCAAAACGCCTGCGCGAAAGCATTAGGCCAATTTATTTGGTAGCGCTGGCGGTATTTCCGCTGGCTATTTACGCCGCCTACTTTGGCGCTGGGTTTGGATTCATTATGCTGGCTTTTTTGGGATTCACCCGGCTTCACGACCATATTCACCGCATGAACGCACTCAAAAACGTGACCGGGATTTTCATCGCAGCGACAGCTTTACTGAGCCTGCTGGGTTCTGGCTTGATTGACTGGCACCACGGCCTGGTGATGGCCAGCGGCGGCATCGTTGGCGGCATCGCCGGATCAGTTTACATCCAGCGTGTTTCATCACAGCTGGTACGATACATAATCATAGTGGTTGGCATCAGCACCGCCGCGTACTTAGGCTTCCGCAGCTATTGACCCTGTTCAACAGAGAGAAAGCATGCTATATTTAAGCATCTTGTGTGCTTTTGGGGGCGGCGTAGCTCAGCTGGTTAGAGCACGAGACTCATAAGCTCGGGGTCAGTGGTTCAAGTCCACTCGCCGCTACCAAAAGCACATAATCCTGAAAGGCAAATCATGCACACGGCCAAGCAAATTCTCAGCATTATCGCCGTAGTGTTAACTTTTGTCGCCTACATTCCGTACTACCGCGACATTTTACGCGGAAAGACCCATCCGCATGTTTACAGCTGGTCGCTGTGGGGACTTTTGACCATTCTTATCGTGGCTCTGCAAGTCAAAGGCGGCGCTGGGCCGGCAACTTTGGTGACAGCAGCAGCCGGTATGATGTGTCTGGGCGTGATCGTGCTGGGACTCAAGTACGGCAAACGAGACATAACGCTGATGGATACGATTGTGGCGATTTTGAGTTTGATCGCCATCTGTTTTTGGCTGATCATCAAGCAGCCGGTGACGTCAATTATTTTGGTAGTCGTGGCCGACTTGCTGGCCTTTGTGCCCACGGTGCGGAAATCGTGGTCCAAACCTCACACCGAAACATTGTCTTTGTACGCCACCAATACCCTTCGCTTTGCATTGGCGTTGCTGGCTGTAACTTCTTACACAATTTTATCGTCGCTATGGCTGGCTGCTTGGGTGGTCGGCAACGGATTATTCTGCGTGATGCTAGTAATTCGACGCCGCCAATTACCTAGTCGCTAACTTGCACGTCGCGCCAGAAGGCAACGTAGTTAGAGAAGTCTTTTTTGACGATGTCGATGGCTGATGGTTTTGGCTCTGGGTACGACCAGGCGTTGTCCTGGCTGACGTCGTCGCCTTGGCCGACGTTGAAGTATTGGCAAACGCCTTTCCACGGGCAAGTGTATGGCGTTGGGCTTTTGGTCAAAAACTCAGATTTGACGCTGGCGGGCGGAAAGTACCAATTGCCTTCAATGTAAATCAAGTCGGCTTTGTCAGCTTCGGCGACTATTTGGTCTTTCCAAATTGCTTTCATGCTTACCATCCTACCATGACATTGCGCTATGCTATAAAAAGTATATTATTAGAATATAGTAAGCGGGGTACAGGTAATGAAAACAGGGGCAATCGTAGCAGTAGTCGTGGTTATTTTAGGTATTGGTGGTTTTGCCTTGGCAGGCCACAAAAGCACTCCAAAAAAATCATCCGACAACAGTTCAAACGAGTCCGGTACCTCAAACTCCGGCACAAACACCAGCGGCAACACTCCAAGTTCTGGCACAACCGTCGGCCGCACAGACTTCACCATCAACGCTAATGATGAATCAGCAGACACCGAAAGTATTAATGTCCGCAAAGGCGATACCATCAAAATCACCTTTAAAGTCGACACCAGTGAGGTTTACCACGGCGGCCTGGAATTCAAGAGTGACGTGGTATCTAGCAAGCCAATCAAACCGGGTGATTCCGACACTGTCAGCTTCGTGGCTGACAAATCTTTCGACTTCACACCATTCTGGTACCAAAGCAACATCCAAAAAGACTACCTCATCCACGTTAACGTCGAATAAGTGTCATCCCGACCAAAGCGGAGGGATCCCGATCAATAACAATGCGGCCGAGATCTTTCGGCAAGCTCAAGATGACAGTGGCGGGAGTGCGGAAGATGTAGGTAAGGTCTGATAGACTAAACCTATGCAGCTAAAGACGCTCGACCTCGAGATAATCGCTTGGCTTCGACGGTGGTTTTTGCCGCTGGCGCGAGTAGCGATCTTCATTGTTTACTTCTATTTTGGGATCCTGAAACTATTTGGTGAGTCACCGGCCAGCCCGCTGGCGCACGCGCTGGTCAACCAGACAATTGGTTCGGCCCACTTCAACTTGGCATTCAACCTGTTGGCAATTTACGAGTGTGTAGTTGGTGTGCTGTTTTTGATTCCAAAAGCCACGCGCCTAGTTATCCCACTGCTCGTAATTCACGTTATTATAGTCTGCTCGCCGTTAGTGCTTGTGCCGCATTTAGCTTGGGTAGGCCCATTTGTGCCGACCCTGGAAGGCCAATACATCATTAAAAATGTGGCGATCATTGCCCTGGCTATTGGCATTGCCGCCCAAACGCCGCCGCTGAAAACCAAGCGAGGAAAAGCCTGATGCTTAAAGATTTGGGTAAAGCCCAACCTCTGCAAATCGCTGCCTGGGTTTTGTCGCTCATCGTTAGCGGTCTAGCTATTTTTGTCTGGGGCCACGACAACGGCTGGCAAATTTGGCACTTTAACGCCTACCAGTTCTTTCCGGTGCTTGGTTTGCTGGCCTGGAGCCTGATGTGGACGCACTACGTAATGGGCACTTTGCGCGAACTTATGGGCCTACCTAAAGAAGTGCTGGTGCGCTGGTTCAACTACACCGGTTGGGTGGTTTTGGTGGCAATCTGCTTGCATCCGGGTTTGCTGATCTACCAACGATTTCAAGATGGTTTTGGTTTGCCGCCACATAGTTATGAATCTTTCGTGGCACCCGGTTTGGGTTGGATCACACTACTCGGCAGCGCCAGTTTGCTGGTCTTTCTGGCTTTCGAGTTTCACCGCTTTTACGCCGATCGCAGCTGGTGGCACTACGTCAACGACCTCTGTGACTTAGCCATGGTGGCCATTTTCTACCACGCCTTGCGGCTCGGTTCACAGCTGATGGTCGACACATGGTTTAAAGCCGTTTGGTGGTTTTACGGTTTGAGTTTACTAGCTGTCTTGGCCCGCAAATACTACTTGAAGCTGCGCCCTAAAACGACGTAGCATGCCGCCACGACGCTATCACTTCCAGTCAGAGTGGAACTTCGCGGCCAAGCCAGCCAGGATTTGGGGCATCATTACGCGGCAACCGTTCAACTGGGATGAGTGGTGGCCGCAGTTGGAAAGCATTTCGGATGTTAAAGCCACGCCCACACTATTGGGCAGCGCCTTTACCTGCAGTTGGCGGGCACCACTTGGTTATCATCTCGCTTGCCGGTTAACAATTACAGGCGTTGATCTTCGCAAGCAAGCTATCCTGAAAGTTGACGGCGACCTGTCCGGCACTGCCATATGCACTTTGCGTCCAGGGACTGACGGCACGCATGTCCATTTGGATTGGCATGTCACAACCAACAAAAGCTGGATGAATTGGTTGGCGCCCATTTTGAAACCTCTTTTCATCTGGGGTCATCACTCTGTGATGCGCAGCGGCGAACGCGGTTTTAAAAAATATCTGTCGAAGCTGGCTGATAAAAAGTGAAAACCCCGGCGGTCCGGGGTTTTCTCGTAAGGGTATTTTTGGTTCAGAGCTTTTTGAGCAAGCTGTCGATTTTTGTGAAACCTTGGCTCGCTGCAAGCTCGAACGCTAAACCATCTTTGGTTTTCATTCGTTACTGCCCTTTTTTGTTTTGTTTGATTTTTTATTTTGATCAAACTAGTTAGTATTATACACAAAAATTTGGATTTGTCAAACTTTTGCCGTCATAACTGTTTGTTTTGTCTGATCTAAGCCGTATCATACTGCCTACGCTTACCTCGCGCAAGTGGCTTTTATGAATATTCCGTTGTGTTTTTTGAAGATTGCTTCGTAAACCAAAACATTGCTACTGCTATAAGGATTAAAACGGCCGGAAAACCCAAGAATACCGGATTAAAGTGGTGCTTGGCAGACAGCGGAACAGTGGGCGCAGTTGAAATACTGGCGCTACTAGACTGGCCGAGGTTATTAGTCAGGGTGATGCTTTGCGACGGAACAACATTGATATCACTACCGACGTTGCCTGCCTGGACAGAGTTAGAACTAGAACCAATATCGCTATCGCGGCCGGCATTTTGAAGTTGTCCAGTCGACTGGAGATTGCCGCTTGCCGGTGTTTGTGTGCCACTCCCCGCCTGGGTGGTTAGTTGATCACTCGCCATTCTCCCTCTATTGTACGGCAAAGGCCGGACTTTGTGACAAAGTTTACAAACGGGGTGTTACAAATTTTGCAGCCAAACTACAGGTCGTTAGTGCACACTTAGGGCATGATAACTGAAGCAAAGCCACTAACTACTATCGTCCGCGAGTTAATAGTGCCGCAACCGACTATCAGCGACCCGGAAACCTGGCGCGAATTCATCCGTTACTAGGACTTATTGTTATTGCACGTCGAGTCGGACAAAGCTTTCGGCGTATTTAACCCCAGCTTCTTTGCCAACGACTTCAGCCCGTTCGGTAATCCATTTGCGCACCATATCCATATCTGAAATTTGGCTGGCATGATGTTGTAACGCGGCAATTTTGGCGTCCAGCGTTTCGGTTATATCAACGAAGAAATTTTGCTTCTCGAAGTTGACCAGCAATACGTGCTCGACTTTGTGGGGTTCCAAGCCTTCATCAGTTAACAAGTCAGGGAAAGTTTTATGGTCGCGGGCCAGCGGAAAAATAGCATCTAGGGTGGCCTGTCCAGCAGCCCGGTGGTCCGGATGGTTGATGAATCCCCGTTCGGTTGAATAGATGAAGGTCGGATCCATAACTACGACAGTGTCCGGCCGGACTTGGCGGATTACCCGCACGATGTCTTTCTTCAAAGCTTGCGTGACTTCCAGCGCGCCATCTTCGTAGCCCAAAAAGTGGACTTCTTTGGCGCCTAGGGACTTGGCCGCTGCGCGCTGTTCCTTTTGGCGCAGGTTGGCCAGCTCTTCCGAAGTAATTGACCGGTCTTCGGTGCCTTTGCTGCCATCCGTGATCACCAAGTAGTGAACATCAGCACCGTCGCGTGCCCATTTGGCGACGCTGCCGGAAGCGCCAAAATCAATGTCGTCGGCATGGGCACCAACGGCTAATACAACTTTGGGTGAGTAGTCTGCAAAGTCAGCCATTCTGGAATCATACTACTACAAAATTCCAGATATAAACCATACGAAAATTATATATGCCTTGACAGGAATATACACTCGGAATACATTAATAATATGGATGCAGCCATGCTAACCGCGCTTGCCGAACCAACCCGACTGAAAATTGTTGAGTTGTTGCGCGAGCGGCCGCGATCGGTGAACGAGATTGCCCTGTCGATAGGCATACGGCAGCCGCAAGCCTCCAAGCATTTGCGGGCGCTGGCCAAAGCCGGCGTAGTCGCCAGCCAACCGCACGCCCAGCAACGAATTTACATGCTGCGTCCCGAGCCGTTTTTGCAGCTCGAAGATTGGGCTAACTCCTTCCAGCGATACTGGAACCAGCAGCTCGACAACTTAGAAAACTATTTAAAGAAAGGATGATTATGAGCGATTACCCACCACTAAAACTAAGCCGGACTTTTAACGCGCCAATCCAAGCCGTTTGGAACGCCTGGACCAAGCCTGAAGAATTCAAACAATGGTTTATGCCAGCGCCCTTTACCGTGCCGAACGCCGAATTTGACCTGCAAGTTGGCGGCAAAATCCAGATCGACACCAAAAGTCCCGATGGTATGATTATGCCTTTAGTCGGCGAATATAAACTCATTGAAGAACCAACCAAGCTCGTTATGACCAACGCCCCGCTCGACGCCGACGGCAACAAATTGTTTGAGATCCAGCACACTGTGTTGTTCAGTGAAGCTGATGGCCAAACCACGCTCGAAGTAACAGCAGAGGTATTGTTCGCCGGACCGAATGCCAAGATGTACCTAGATGGCCAGGAAGCAGGCCTGAACCAAGCGCTAGACCAGCTTGTCGAACAAGTTAACACCAGGTCTTAGACGAGCTTTGCCGCTCGCAGCACGGCGTTCGCCACCCGCTCGACTTGATCGGCATGCAGACCACCTAAGTTGATGCGTGAGTTGGGCAGCGCCAGGATGTGTTCTTCCGCCAGCAGTTTTTGCTGGGCTTCGCTGAAGCCATCGGCGTACAGCTTGGTGAACAGTCCCCGGCCTTGGGCGACGGCAGGCAAAACGTCTTTGACGATATCAGCAAAGCGTTGCCGGTTAGCGTTCAAACGGCCACGCGCTTCTGTTAGTTCAACCAAATAGCTTTCGTCATTCAAAGCCCGGGCCGCAGCCTTAGCGGCCAGCAGTGGCGCATTGGATATCGTTCGCCGGATAATCCTTGAAGCAACTTGGTTCAGTCGGGATGCTTGTTCTTTGCCGAGATTTTGCCCAGCATTGCCAACAAACAATGCACCAACGCGGTCGTTGTACATACCCATATTTTTAGACGCTGAGAAACAGACCAGGGTTAGCAGGCCTTGACTGAGACTTTGCTCGATTGGATAACGCTCCTGTTCAAACCCGCTAACCAACCCCATGTAGGCTGAGTCCAAAATCACTGTCGCTTGTTTGTCCGTGGCGATCTGCAGGACTTCATCCCACTGTTGCGGCGAACGGTCCATGCCGTCGTCGTTGTAACCACACGTCTGGAGCAGAAAAACGGAATTTTCGGGCGCCGACAAAAAAGCCTCCAAAGCTGCTGCATGGTTGTATGCACCGGATACCGGGTCTTGGTGTGCGTAATTAGTGACCGCAAAGGGTTCAGTAAAGATTGCCGGGTGGTTCGGCCAGCCAGTGTCGAGTACCAAAGGAATTTGGCCCTGGTCACTTGGTTTGACGGTGTTTGCCAAAAGGTCTTTTGCTAACGACAGCGCGCCGGTGCCGCCAAGCGCCTGGTAGCCCATGATGCCATGTTCTGCAGATGCATAGGTCGTTTCGCCAAAAACCTGTTTGCCGCTGGCCGCCAAAAAATCGGCATTTCCGGCTTGGCCTTGGTAGCCAAATTCGCCTTTGTCTAAAATTTCCTGGAGAGACTGGGCACGAGCCTGCTTCACGGTGGCTGGCTGCCAAGGAGCTTGGCTGACCGGATCGATCATCACGCCAATGGTCGTGTTAATTGCATCGGGATACTTTTTGAGGAAATCTGGCCATTTTGCATTAGCCAGCATAATTTGGTCAATCGTCGCATCCGGTAAGTCGTTAAATCGTTCCATACCAAACGACTATTTTAAACGGCTAGTCATTAAAATCAAGGATAAGCACCCAATTTAGATAATGTACTTGACTTTGTATACTACCTTGTATAGCATAGTAGTGTATGAATGAAACTACTGACCAAGACGCTGCAAGTGTCAGCTCACAGATGCGAAAAGGTGTGTTGACGTATGCCGTACTGTTGTTACTAAAAGACGGCAAGGTTTATTCATCGGAAATCATAAGAGCATTGCGCAGTGCCGAACTGATAGTCGTCGAAGGTACGCTGTATCCCCTGCTCAACCGTTTAGCTAAAGACAATGTGCTGGCTTATGAATGGCAGGAAAGCGAGCAAGGTCCACCACGCAAATATTATTGGCTGACTGCCGAGGGCAAAGATTTGTTAAAAGAATCCAAGGCTGCTTACCAGAAACTGCACAGTTCGATTCAAACTCTCGAGAAAGGAGCTAAAAAATGAACGAAGTCACAAAAATCCATCTTGGCCGCCAGCAATTCACAATTGCCGTCGATGCCCAACACGAGTTAAAGACTTATTTGGCGAGTATCCAGAAAAAAGTTGGCGACAAAGAAGTCGCTAACGAGGTTGAATCGCGCATGTCGGAACTTTTGATTGAACGTGGCGTGACTGGTGACAAAGTTGTCCTGACGGAGGACGTTGATTACTTGAAAGAGCAGCTCGGTACACCGGAAGATTTTGGCGATGACGAAGACGGCAAAACAGCCAAGGAATCAGAAACTGGCGCTAGGCGGTTGTTCCGCGATACAGATAACGCCATGATCGCCGGCGTTGGTGCCGGTTTGGCCAATTACTTTGGGCTTGATGTAGTTGTAGTCAGGCTGGCCATGGCTGCACTAACGGTCATTAGCCTGGGTACCGGCATTGTGCTGTACATTTTGTTATGGTTGATTGTGCCACCTGCTACTACTACCAGCGAAAAGCTGCAAATGCGTGGCAAATCGGTTACTTTGGAAGCGCTTAAAGATTCGGTCAACAAAGCTGACGTGCCAAACGCAGCCCGCCGGATAAATAATTCCTTCTTGGAGTTCGTAGACAGGTTGTTCCGAATTTGCATCAAGTTAGTTGGGATTGGCTTTGCACTGTTTGGCCTGCTGGTGCTGGCCGTTGCAGCCATAACAAGAATTTACATGTCTTTGCACGATGGTAAGCTTTTCCAAGAAAATTTGTTTCCGGTTGGTAGTCGTGAACAGCTACTGGTTGGGGTCGCCTTAGGCTTGGCTGTACTGTTTTCGATCTTCCTGATCTTGGCTGGAGTTGCTGTATTTAAACGCAAATGGCCAATTAATGGCTGGGTAACCGGCGTCCTGGCGGTAATCTTTTTGGCCGGGTCGATAACCAGTATTGCCCTGGCAGCCGATGCCGTACCAAGAGTCCGCGAGCGCTTTGAAACTATCCAACATACAACAGCAGTCAAAAACATTAAGCAATTTGACAAGGTCGTAACCAATGGTGACATCGACATCAGCTACATTTCATCGCCCAGCTACGCCGCTAACATTTACTATGTCGGCCATCCGGACTTGAAGAAAGTTAAAATCTACGTCGCCAACAAAACTTTGTACATTGATTCGCGCCAGTTAGACAAGGTGAACCACTGCACCATGTTGTGCTTGTATCCGCGCTACGATATGACGGTTGATGTATATGCGCCGAACATCCAGGATTTCAAAACACCGCAAAGTACAGACATCTTTTATCCGGCTGTACCGCCCGCACCAAGCAGCAGCATTACAGCTCCAGCTCCGGTGAAAGCTAATTAGCCTTCCTGGTATTCTTCGTCGCTGTCGACATTGCTGTCGCGGGATGGGTGGTCTTTGGACATTGAATTATTCAAGCTGGATTTGCTGGGTTGGGCCGGGCGGGCAGCGTCTTGTGGCAAACCGTGCTGGCCAATTCTTGAATTGAGTTTGCCGGGGCGTTCATTTTCCAAAACGTCATCAATTGATCGTTGTTTAGCCATTTGTTGTCCTAAATATTGTGGTGGGTGCGGTGTTGGAAAGCATTAAGAATGGCTGCAAAGATGACGGCGCCGATTAGCGACCAGACAAATCCAGCCCAGCTGAGGGTCATATAGGTGGTATTGCCGCTGTTGAAAAGTTGGGCCAAGATACTACCGATTATGGAACCGACGATGCCGATGGCGATGCTGCCCAAGATGCCTTCATCGCGGCCCATCAAAGCGCCAGCGATCCAACCAATAATGCCACCAAGAATAATTGCTACTAATAATGTCATGCTTTGTCCTCCTTATTTTTCGGGTACGTGTTCGCCTTTTTGCCGGGCCTTGCTGAGTCCTACAGCCACGGCTTGCTGGCGATTCTTAAATTTACCTTCGTGCTTGTATTCGTGCATGGTCTTTTCGACCTCTTTGCCGGCGCGCGGATCATACTTTCGTGCCATTTCATCCTCCTTTGATAAACGCTTAGAAAGTGGAGGTGCCATTGGCAACCTCCACTATGCAACAGGATCGGGAATTAGCGGTTGCGGTGGCTGTTCTGGCCGCCGCGCGCTTTGGCTTCAGTAGATTGGGCGGCTGCGCCCTTCTTGCCAGCTTCGCTGGCGCGCTGCGGGTCGTTCTTAAAGTTGCCGCCGCTGTTGCTGCCACCCTTTGAGCGAGCTTCATCGCTTAGGTTGTTGGCTGGGTTGTTATTTGCCATTAGACCCCCTTCCCTTAAAAGTTAGTAGTATTTCTAGATTAAAACTAACTTGGAGCTGGCTCAGTTAAATAATAGGCAGCGGCGTGGTGTAGCAGTTTTTCACACGCTATATCTGGTGCTTATGCTAAAGCCCAGGTTAAATATCGAGGGGTCTATCACGAAAAGAGACTATCCTTGGATGATCTTTTGGTGTTGGTTGCGGGGGCAGGACAGCGGGCTTTGCCCTTCTCCGACCAAGCTTTCTCGAAGTAAACTTCTGCGAGAGCTTGGTCTACGCCGAACCGGCGACTATGATCTTTTGCTTTGCAAAATCTCTGTCGCAGAACCGTGTCAGCGCCATGCACCAAAGAAAAAGTCCCAGACAAGCTGAGACTTTTTCTTTGGTTGCGGGGGCAGGACTCGAACCTGCGACCTCGTGGTTATGAGCCACGCGAGCTGCCGCTGCTCCACCCCGCGATATCGGATAACGCTAAATTGTAAACTACCCTTCGCGACATAACAACCTCGTGGTTATCCGTCGTCGCCTTACGGCTCCTTTGGGATATTCTTGCGGCGTGCTCGGTGCTAGCACCTGCGCGCGTCCTCGAATATGAGCCACGCGAGCTGCCGCTGCTCCACCCCGCGTCGAGTGGTCGTAACATTGTAGCAAACAGGGGTAAAAATATCAATTGCCCAGCTGGTTCAATAAAATGTTTTTAAGTTTATTGAATATTGCCATCATGCCCAAGCCGGCGTAGCCGATTATAAAAAATACGGCCAGTACAACATACAGGCCTTTAACGTCGGTGTTGCCATCCAGTGGAACGATCGTCAGGATCAAGGCAGTTATTGCATATATTGATATATAAAGAATGTGCAGTACTTTGTTGGCCGAAAGGAATTTGATGCGGTCTTTAAAAACAAACTTGAAGCCAGCTTCGGCCAACGCAAAAATAATGCCCCAGGCCGCAAAGGCTTCGACTATGTCAGGCAAATTGATAATCTTCTGGTGCCTCAGTGTTGAGGGGAAAAGTAATATGTTAAACAGCGTTGTGGATGCTTTGGTGTGACCAGTATAAGATAACTCCAGCAGTAAAAGAACTATCGGCAGGACAAGCCCGATAGCAAACCATACTAGAAAGCACCTGGAAACCCACGCCAGAGTGATACGGATCGCTGGTTTTAGAAAAGCCAGGTCTATAACGCGGCCTGAATTGGTATAGAACGTCATGCTCATGTTAGTTGTTACCCTGGCGGTGTAGGAAGAAGTCGACCCACGATTGGACGTTGCGCTGGTAGGGTGGTTGTTTGGTTGTGGTTTCGCTTTGTTCATCGCTAGTTGGCAGATCCACTGTATGGGCCAAGGCTACGCTTTTGGGAACCAAAATCTCTTTTTCACCCGGTGCGGCCAAGCCAAAATTTTGGCGGGCTGATAGTTCTAAGTACTGGTTACTTTTGAGGTAATCGTTCTGCAAGCTCAGGTTTTCGTTCTGCAGTTCTTGTAGGTCGTTTTGCTGTTTTAGGGCACTGATTTGTTTTTGCAATCCGTAATTAGTCTGGATGCTTTTAATACCGCTCCAGCTGACGAGTAAAACAATCACCACAAACACAACTTGCCCGGCGAACCTAACATCGCTGAGTTTTTGGATGAAGTCACTTAGCTTTTTTTGATAGTGTTTGATTTGCATACTAACCCTACCATTATATAACTTTGCTTAGTTTTTGGCAGCAGTTAACTGATCGAATCAGTCAGTTGTTTTAGCAAGATCGGGCGGGCAAAAAAGTGGCCGCTGTAGCGGGTTTTGTCGGCCAGGCCGGGGTGTGACCATTCCGTCTGCCCGCTGGCCAAATCAACGCTCACAGAGCCAGATAGTAAACCAGCGGAAAAATCGCGGGTGTGCCAGGAATGCCAAAAGTCTACTAGCACGGACTCGGCGCCGTGTTCTACGTCCTCGACCACGGCGACATGCGACACGGTGTCACCATCGGCCTTTTGCAGTGCCAAAACGTCACCGGGCAAAACTTCATTTGCTGGGACTTTGACGGCCGACTGTTCTCCGGCAATATGCTCAGAACCGGTAATAAATTCTGGGTCTTTGCCAAACGTTTTGGCAATCCAGTCGACGCTTAGCCAATCACTGTCAGTTAACATTTTTGCCTCGTTTGTTGTTAGTGGCCTGTGCAGACCTAGCGCATCTTTGGCGAACCAACTTGGCCTGACCCCATATAAGTCCCGGATTTCAGAAGCCGGTCGCTGGACAGTTGTAATATATGCCGGCAGATCAAGCTGTTTGTGCACCCTGCTAAGTGCCCGGAAAGCAAAATTAGAGCAATCAATTCCCCAGCCTTCTTGGATCATAAGCTTACGGACTGATTCTTTGCTATCAAGTCCGAGATCAACACCTTGAATCGCAGCCTGCTCTACCACATTGTCGAACTTCTTCTGCAGCTCCATCCCTGATGCTTTGCCGGCCCGAAAAGGCCGGAAACCCGGTTCGGCAATCTGGTAGCTAACGGGTACTAGCATCGTTTCACCTTGGTTGTTTTTAGCGCCAATTTCAAAATCAGCCGCCGTTTCATCAACGGCGTGGCGAGCCAACGCACTATATTTCTCAATCGAAAGCATGATGACCAAAATAACATAAATCAGCTATTTTGTCGATGGCTGATGAGGTGTTTTTACTATTTGAACAGCAGCCTTAGGAGCGCCGCAATGGCGATGATTGCCCAGAAAGCATTTAGCACGGCTGACTGGCGCACCTTCTTTTTGAGTGAGATAGCGATAATACCCAAGGCGCCGGTCAGGTTCAGCAGTTGGTAAATTGCCCCGTCGGCGGCGATGACCTTGAAACTAACCAGAGCATACGCCCCAACGATGGCGGCCGTACCATACCAGCCGGCGTACTCGATAAGTTTATTGCTTGCTTTCATATTTCAGAGCTTGTAGTCCGTTGTGAGTGGTGGGGGTGGTAGGACTTGAACCTACGACCAAAGGATTATGAGTCCTCTGCTCTAACCACTGAGCTACACCCCCGAATTAGAAAACCTAGCTAAAAGTATAGCAGCTGGGCTGTGTTTAAAGCTCGTCTACAGGATCACTAGCCGGATTAAGATCTCGCAAGCGCTCAATCTCTGTGTTGAGTGCTCTGTCCTTTCCTGCCAACGTCTCCACGCCAGATAAACGTAGGTTAGCTTGCCCAATTCGTAAAACACCTCTGTCAAAATCGCCGCCGCCGACAAGCAGAACCTCAGTGCGATCATAAGACGCGCCAATGCCACCCATATCGACTTCGAGATTGCCTTTTTTGGTGAGCAACAGGCGCACAACATCACCGTCAGACCGAGTAACTGGTTCGCCTAGTAAGATGCGCCCGAGGGAGTCAGGGGTTGGTTCACTCTCAAAACTCATAAGTATATTATACGATTTATATGGAGTTTTTACAAGGTTAGTTGGCGTCGCGTTTTAGGAATAGGATCCAGGCGATTACCCAAGCGATTACAAGATACAGCCCGAAAAATAATGCGCCTTTGGCATAACTCAGGCTGCCCCGTTCGGGGTGAGACAGGATAGCGTTTTGGGCGCCGGTGAATGGCAGATAGACTGCCTTGGCTTTTAAGAAAATGCCGACGATTGCTTCAATACTTGGGATAACAAACAGTGCGACAATCGCCCCAACTTGGCTGCGGGCAACTACACCGATTACCAACGCCGCTAATACCGAAGTCCAGCCATAAAACAAACCGCGCCAGACCAGGCTGGAGTAAGGAATGTTCTGCGCGACTAGATGATGGCCATGCAGCACAAAGCCCAATTGCGCCAGTAGTGGCGCCAAAACCGCTAAGACCACAGTCAAAATAAGACCGTAGGTGCTGACGACGACGATTTTTCCGATTAAGACTTTGCTGCGCCGATTAGCGCTCGTCAGGCTATGCATGATGGTGTTGTAGCGGTATTCGTGGGTGATCAGCAAGATGGCAACGATTGAGGCAAAAATAAGCGGCAGCGAGCTAAGAGCATTAACAATGACATTGTTGAGCGTATTCGGATCGTGCAGTGTCGCCTTAAGCGCTCCGCCAGTCATGCTAAAGGCTTGGGCGTAAAACGAAAGCAGCACCATGAAGCCCAGGCTGAGCAGCGTCAAAATATAAGTTGAGCGCACAGTTAGCAGCTTGCGGAATTCGGCTTTGATGGAGTTGATCATTTTTTGGCCTCCGACTTGGTGGCAAATTCTTCGCTGCCGGCAGTTAGTTCTAGGAAGGCTTCTTCCAACGAAGCTGCTTGCTGCGATAGCTCATAAATTGGCAGCCTTTTGTCAAATGCCAGCTTGCCGATGTCGTCGATTTTCATGCCCTTAACTTCCAGCCCGTGTGGAACGGTTTTGACCGTTGCCTTCTTTTGGGCAGCCAAGGCTTTTTTGAGCTCGTCAAGCTTTGGCGAACGCACAAAAATTCCGGCGTGACTGCTGCCGGCGATCAGATCGGCAATTGGCGCGTCGGCAATCAGTTTGCCCTGACCAATCACGACTACGTTATCAGCCATCTGTGACATCTCGCTAAGCAGGTGTGACGACACGAACACAGCGTTGCCTTTAGCGGCGTAGTCGCGCAAAAAGTCACGCAGCCAAGCGATGCCTTCCGGGTCTAGGCCGTTGGCTGGTTCGTCGAGCATCAAATATTTTGGTTCGCCCAAAATGGCAGCGGCGATGCCCAGTCGCTGGCTCATGCCAAGGCTGAATTTGCCCGGCTTTTTGCGGGCGACTTTAGTCAGCCCAACGATTTCCAGAACTTCATCAACCCGTTTCAGGTCGATGCCGCCGGCGTCAGCCAAAATCCGCAAATGGTTGCGCGGCGAACGTGTCGGGTGAAAGGCTTTGGCTTCCAGCAGAATTCCAACGGCTTTCGAAGGTTGCTGGTAGTCATGCAGGGCTTTGCCGTCAAATGTCGTCTGGCCTTGGCCATTGTCTAAGCCCAGCATCAACCGCATGGTCGTCGATTTGCCGGCGCCATTCGGCCCTAAGAATCCGGTAACTTTGCCCGATTCAACCTTAAAAGAAACATTATCGACGGCAGTCTTCTTGCCATACTTCTTGCTGAGTCGGTCGGCTTTGATCATTGCCCCAATTATACATTGAGTAGGGCTAAAAGCTCGTCGATTGAACCAGCATTCATTAGCTGCTCGCGCAGCTCTTTGGCGCCGTCGAAGTCGCTGATGTAGATTTTGCAAAATTTGTTGAGCGTTTGGATTGGTCGTTCGCGGTTTTGCCAAGTGTCGGCATAGAGTTGGACGTGCTTTTTGTATAGGTCAACCCGCTGCTGTTTTGAAAATCCTTGCCACGGACTGGCTTCGGCAAAAGCGAATGGATCCTGGAAGATGCCGCGGCCGATCATGACGCCGTCCAGTCCGTATTTTTGGATCAATTCCAATCCATGGTTGCGGTCACGAACATCACCATTACCGACGATAAGGGTTTGCGGCGCAAGTTTGTCGCGAAGCTGGCGACACTCGCCGATCAAGTCCCAGTTGGCCGGAACTTTACTCATTTGCCTTTTAGTACGGCCGTGGATGGTCAGCATGTCTAGGTCGTGTTGCAACAAAAACTCGATCCACGTCAGGTCGACCTCACCATAACCCAAACGGGTTTTTACGCTCAATGGCAATCTGCCGGCCAAGCCTTCGCGGGTGGCTTCGATAATTTCGTGTGCTCTTGGCCGGTCGTTAATCAATGCCGAACAAGTGCCGTTATTGACTTCACTTTTTTGCGGGCAGCCCATATTCAAATCTACGCCAACAAAGTTGGTACCTTTGGGCAATCCAAGCTCTCGGGCAAAAGTACCGTCGGCGATTTGATCGGCAGTCAGGCGAAAGTTTTCTGGCTCGCGTCCCCAAATTTGGGCGACCAATGGGAGTTCCGTTTCTGAAAATCTGAGCTTTTTGAGCAGTTTTTGCCGGCCCGGACTTTGCAAACCATCAGCGTTCACGAATTCCGTCATGCACAAATCCGGCGCAGTGCAGCCTTTAACAATTTGCCTAAAAACCGTGTCCGTCACATCGTCCATCGGCGCCAAAACAAAAAACGGCTTCGGCAGTTTTTGATAAAAATTCATCTGTTAATTATACGCTCAGGGTAATTCACGTTCAGCAATCGCCTCGGGTGTGTAGTCTGGTGACAAGCCAAGCCGTACCAAAGCCGGTCGGGCGATTGGCTGCGCAAATGGATTACGCTCAGCCTCTACCAGTCGGTCATTCCAAAATACTTTACTGTGTGAGCGGTTTTGACGAGCACGAGTCACAAAATACGGAGCATCCGAAGCCAGATAGCCGCTAAAAGTAGTCTTCATCTCTTCGGCAACAACCATTGGCAACCCATCAACAGTGTAAGCATCACTAATGCGCTGTTCTCCGGATAGGGTTGGTCTCAGCACACCGCCCAAGGGATCAGGACGTCGCAAGTCATCAAAAGCCGCATCACGGGCAACTTGCCGCACGTGAAGATCACGCAGTAACAACCGCAAACCGCGTAAGCTATCGTGCGTATATAGTCGCTGCCATAAAGTCAAAGTGGAAGCTGGATCGAGCCCGCGGGCATCCGTAATAACTTCTTCTTCGAGATGACTAAGCATTGTTTCGTCATGCCATGCTGAAAACGCAAAACCAGCCATACGCGCTGTCACTACTTGCACGGCCGCCTCGGGGTGCATAGTTTGAACTTCAGGTTTGCTTTGATGAGTGTGGACTTCGTCTAAATAGTTTTCTGCCGTTTGGCCGAGCTTTGCTGCACGAAGTTTTAGGTTGAAAGCTAAGTTAACCTCTTGCCACGTTTGTGGGAAAAACTTCTGTGGATCGGCTTCTTCCGCTTGGTTGCTCGGACCCATCAGAGCTAATCGGTCAAAGCGATCAAAGTCCCCGAGTTGTGGTGGTATATCGGGGAAAAGAGTCTCGAAGCGCTGATCGAGTAATGTAGACATTTAGGAGTATTATACCACTCTTATGTAAATCTTACAATAAATCTTACGGTTACTCCCAGCGGAAAACGCGGAAAGCAATGGCGTAGATGACGATCATCCAGACTGCCATAATACCAAGTTGCGGGCCAATGTCAGTCAGGTGTTTGCCTTCAGTGATCAGCTGGCGGGCACCGTCAATGACCGGGCTCATCGGGATGTAATTGGTTATTCCCTGCAGCCAGGTCGGCATCAAGAAGCGTGGGAAGAAGATGCCAGACAGGAACATCATCGGGAAGACGATGATGTTGCCGAGTGGTGCGGCCTGGCGTTCGTTCTTAGCCCAGCCACCAATGGCCAAACCAATGCCAAGAATCATAGTGATGCTAAATCCTAGGAACAATGCGATCTCCAAATAGTTACCAACAACGTGCAAGCCGAATACCGCAATAGCCGCCGCAAACATCACGGCAATGGCTACTAGTCCGGTGATGGCTTGGCTGATCATGGTGGACAGGAAGTACTGCCAGACACGAATCGGTGTAGTGTGGAAGCGGCGCAAGATTCCTTGCTTTTTCAGTTCCGGGAAAACGTTCATCGGGCCAAAGATGCCGGCGCCCATAATGGAGAAACCGAGCAAGCCAGAGAACGTATAGTCAAAGCCGGTTAAACTCTTTTGTTTGGTCTGCTGGCCAACCACCGTAAATGGCTCTTTGGCTGTCACAAATTTAGCGTTCAAGGCTTTGAATTCTTGCTGTAAAACGGATGTTAGGGCTTGGCCGGCTTGGTCGTTGTTCGGACTGTAATATACCAAAGCCTGGCCAGTTGGATGGCCATTTTCAATAGTTCCAAAGTCAGCCGGCAATACGATGGTTCCATCGATCTGGCTCTTGCTCATCTTGTTGTCAGCTTCGGCCTTGGTAGTAAGTGTTTTATCAACTTTGAAGAGCTTGTTGTGCTCTGTCTGCGACACAAACTGCTTGGCGAATGTACTATGCGATTGGTTGATTAAGGCTACGTTAAACGACACGCCGCCGCTACCACCTTTACTGATGCTGCCAAATACAAACAGGAAAATCAGTGGGAACAAAATGCCAAAAAATAGCGCTAAACGGTCTCGGAAAAAGCGCCGGGTGTTGAGTTTGGCAAAAACATAAACCGTAAATAATTTTCGCTTCATACAATCCTCCCCGAAGACACGCTCATTTGAGTGCAGTTTGGTTGAAAAGCGAGCACCGAAGCGGAGCGTACTTCATAGGTACGCGAGCATTGGAGCGCAGCTTTTCGGCCGAAATGTGCCAAATGTGCGTGTCGACTCATGAGTGTAGTCCTTTTCCGGTGAGGTCCAAGAAAACGTCTTCGAGGTTGGCCTGTTCGACGTGGGCTTCTTTTTTAAAACCTTTAGCCAGCAATTGTTTGATCAGTTTCTTTGGCGTGTCGAGGGCAACGATTTTGCCAGAGTCCATGATGGCGATCCGGTCACAGAGCACTTCGGCTTCGTCCATGTAGTGTGTTGTCAGGATGACGCTGATGCCTTTTTTGCGGATGTTTTCGATCATTCCCCAGAGGTTGCGGCGGGCTTGTGGGTCAAGACCGGTGGTTGGTTCGTCAAGGAAAAAGACTTTCGGGCTGTGGACCAGGGCCGCCACGATGCTAAAGCGCTGCTTTTGGCCGCCGGATAAGTTTTCGACAAAGCTGTCGGCTTTGTTGCCGAGGTTAACGTCGTTCAAAAACTCCATTGGGTCGACTTTTTCGCCGTAAGCAGCGGCGAACATTTGCAGCAGTTCGGTCAGTTTTGACTTGTCCTGGAAACCGGGCGTTTGTGGTTGGACGCCGATGATACTACGAATTTTGTAAGGGTTTTCAGCCACGTCAACGCCGTCGATAGTGGCTGTACCGCCATCTATCTCGCGCAGGGTTTCGATCATTTCTAGAGTCGTGGTTTTGCCGGCACCGTTTGGGCCAAGAATGCCGAAGATCTCACCCTTTTTAACTTCAAATGAGATGCCGTCAACGGCTACTTTGTCTCCGTAAACTTTACGCAAGTCTTTAACTGTGAGGATCGCATCTGCCATGTATTAAATCTATTATATACCAAAAAAACACCCCGGTGAACCGGGGTGTTTAAGGTGGTGCTCGCGTGGCGAGCGGTCCAACCTATTTGCGCTTGACGGTAAGGAAACCGTTGCGTGGGTTTTCGTTTACTTCAAAACCGCTAGGAAGGTCAGTACCTTCTGGGCGCTGGTCCTTGCTGAAGTAGTAGATCATTTGCTGTTTGCCACCGCGAAGAGTGACGTTCTTTGAGTTTAGGTAGTAAGTAACACCTTTAGAGTTAGTGTGGCTGTATGCTGCCATAATTAGTTCTCCCTCTCTTACCATTAGTAATGTACCCCTTAAGATACTCTTTGACTGTTTTGGTTGTCAACCCTTTACGACCAGAAACTTACACCTAAGAACCCGGATTTCATAGCTATTGGTGGCTTTGGCGTTGCCAGATAACAACGGTCAAGCTACTTATGCTGTAAGTCTTACTAGAAGTTCTAAAAATCTCAACAAAAACGCCTTTTAATTTATCCACTAGCATTTTCTTGCACTCATCCCAGCCTTGTATTACACTTATGCGGTAAACATAAGGACCTTCAGGTTTTGGCGCTGTTCGGGACATTGACACACCGCTAACCCTTTAGGAATCCGCGAGAGGGTGTTCAAAACGAACTGCAAGAGCCCCAAAGCCCGAGGGTCCTATAATAAAAGTAATAGTAAGGTGGAGTAAGAAAGAATATGGACTATCCTAACCGAGAAGCACCAAGTCAAGCACCGGCACCTCGCCCGGTTGCCTCAGCAGCCGCAAGGCACCACAAATCAGATGACAACCACATGGGACGCGTAGGCGTTGTAGCTGCCATCGTCGTAATAGCACTCTTGCTACTCGGCATCATAGGCGTACTAGCCTTTGGCGGTCCAAAAGCTGAAGACAGCTATGTCGACAGTAACCGATTGCAGGCAGTTTTCCTGAACACTGGCCAGGTTTACTTCGGCAACGTTAAGGCCCTGAACAGCAAGTACGTTGTTTTGGATAACATTTACTACTTGCAGACTTCAAGCAATGGTTCCAGCACTGCCAGCAACTCTAACACCAGCGTTTCGCTAGTAAAGTTAGGTTGTGAATTACACGAACCACTAGACCAAATGGTCATCAACCGTGACCAAGTAACCTTCTGGGAAAACCTAGGTACTGATGGCCAGGTTGCTAAAGCAGTCTCCCAGTTCGAGAAGCAGAACCCAGATGGCCAGAAGTGTGCCAGCACCAGCGGTAACAGCACTACCAGCGGCAGCAACACCCAGCCAGCCCCAACCACTAACGGCACTACGACCAACAACGCTACGACTAAACCGTAGTTTAGGAAGTCGAGCCTTTAAAACCCCGCTCTTCATGGGCGGGGTTTTTATGTAAGATTAAATAGATGGACATAAGCTTTTTAGCATTTTACGGAACCCTCCGGCATGGACACCACACGCCGGTCGACCGGCAAACAGCCGCCGGCCTGCATTATATGGGGCCATGCATCATCCCAGGTGCTTTGTATGATCGCGGACGACTGAAAGTCCTGGTCCCGGGTGACGGACAAGTGGCAGGTGAGCTTTACGCGATTGCAAATCCAGCAGTCTTGAAAGTCCTGGACAATTACGAAGCTATCGATAACGAAGATACGTCCCTGCCCGGCTTTTCCCGCAAGGCCACTCGCTTGTTTGACCCTGAACTGTCAGCTTGGGTTTATTGGTACGACGGTTCCACTAACGGCCTGAAGCGATTGGCCTGATCAGCCAACAGTGTGTTTCAGCCAGCGCCGGCCTACCCACGTCACGATAAATAACACCAAGCTGAAGGCGGCAATAACCATACTCCAGCCGGCTTTGTCAGGCGACCAAATTGGTGATACAAAGTCGAATTTGTACAAGGCATCCTCGATGACTGGCAGCGAAGTGTCGTGGGTCTGTACGTATTTTTCGATGCAGGCTACACGGTAGCGTCCGGAGAAGCCGGTGGGAATTTTGGCCTGGCAGTAGTTCTGGGCGGCAGTATACAAATGGGTATTGGCTTCTGCGGCTTTGGCACTTTCTTCATTTACCAAGCGGTCGTAGGTGTATTTCAGCTGGATCGGCGGATAGACAGAATTTGGCCCGGCGCTAAGGTTCGTATTCATGTGGGTTGTTACGTAAGCTTGCAAGGCTTTTAGAGCACCCTCGACGTCCACATTTTTCTGGTCGGCTGTATAGACTGCTTGGCGCAATACAACCATGTGTTCGTTGTTGGCCCTTAGCGCGTAAACACAAATTACACTGCTGGCTACGCCGATAACCAAAAAGTACCAGGGTTGAATCCAGCGCATGGTTCTCCAAAAGTGGTGCAATCGCCGTTTATTCATAAGCTTGATTATATAGCTTCTCGCCGTGCTCGCTATTATTGACTTGAGGGCTCGCTCGGGTTCTGCATATATTTTTCCTAAACGGAAAATTATTGTCATTCCGAGTGAAGTCGAGGAATCTGTTAACGGATCTCTCGACAAGCTCGAGATGACACCGCATACTTAGGTCATGCACATCTACTTTTCTGGGATCGGCGGCGCTGGAATCGGGCCGCTGGCGCAAGTTGCCAAGCAAGCCGGTTATGACGTATCCGGATCTGACAAACGTGATTCGGCCTACATTGGTTACCTGAAAAAACACGGCATCGAAGACATTCATATAGGACAGACCCGTGATGCTATTGCCGCTATCCACGACAAAAACCCGATTGATTGGTTCGTTTACACATCGGCCCTACCGCTGGAAAATCCGGACGCTCCAGAACTTAGGTTTTGTGAAGAACAAAATATCAAAACCAGCAAGCGTGATGAGCTGCTCAACCAAATCCTGAACGATAAGAAGCAAAGGCTGGTTGCCGTTGCCGGCACACATGGCAAAACGACGACTACCGCAATGATTGTTTGGCTTTTCAAACAACTCGGCGAACCAGTAAGCTATATTTTGCCGGCTAAAACCAGCTTTGCTGAACTTGGCGAATTTGACCCGAAGAGCGAGTATTTTGTCTATGAATGTGATGAGTTTGATCGTAACTTCCTGGCTTTTGAACCAAATTTGAGCGTCATCACAGGTGTTAGTTGGGACCACCATGAAATCTTCCCGACGCGCGAGGATTACCAATCTGCCTTCCGTGAATTTATAGATCAATCTACGAAGACTTTTGCCTGGCAAGAAGACGCTGACTATTTGGGCTTGGGATTAACCAGCGCCCGGCTCATGCTGGACTCCAGTGACCAGCGCATCGAACAGCTGACGCTGACAGGCCGCTACAACAGGCTTGATGCCTGGCTGGCCATTCAGGTGGTCCACACGGCTACGGATGAAGCTTTTGAAAAACTGGTCATCTTGGCTAATGGTTTTCCGGGCTTGTCGCGGCGGATGGAGCAAATCGCGCCAAATCTTTATAGCGACTACGCCCACACGCCAGAAAAAATTCGCGGAGCCATGAGCGTGGCTACCGAAATGTGTACTGAATCCGGCCAAAAGTTGGTTGTCATTTATGAGCCGCTGACCAACCGTCGCCAACTGCATATGATGGATGATTACCAGGACTGTTTTGCTGGCGCTAGTCATATTTATTGGCTGCCTAGCTACTTGGCACGCGAAGATCCCAAAGACCGTATAATTCCACCGGCGGAATTAATTTCGCACTTGGCGGATCCGGATTTGGCCGAACCGGCCGAGCGAAACGCCAAACTAAAAACAACTATTCAAAAACGCCTCGATGCCGGTGACATGGTCGTTGGCCTGGCCGGCGGCGGTGGCGACAGCCTGGACGATTGGCTGCGTGCGGAGTTTAGTTAGCGGTTGTCGCCGCTGCCGCCGAGTACGCCGCGCTGCTGGCGGTCGGCCAGTTTTTTGAGGTTGGCGGCAGCGATGTCGTCTAACGATAGATCCAGGTGTTTGGCAAAAACCGCCAAATACCACAGCACATCACCGATTTCTTTGGACAGTTCGGCTTTGTCTTCGGCGCTGACTTCTCCACCTTTGTCGCGGATGATTTTTTTAACTTTTTCGGCAATCTCGCCTGCTTCGCCGTTGATGCCCAGCACCCAGTGCAGCAAATCTTTGAATTCATCACCACTGGTTAGTGCTGTCTTTAAGGCCTGGGTTTGGTAATCGTCAAATTTCATAAATGTATTGTAGCCTATTCGTTGGGCTCGATGTGGACGGCACCTTCGCGCAAAACTTCGATGGCATCGTCAACGATGCGGATTACAGTTGACGCTTTCCGATCCGATAAGTCACCGCCGTCGATATAAAAATCAACTTTGTCACCAAAATAACCTTTGGCCAACTGAACACTTGTGGCCGTTGGTTCACCCGGATCATTGGCGCTGGTCGTGGCTAATGGACCGGTTTGTTTTAAGAGTTTTTGCAGTCGCGGGTCTTTGGGAATCCGAACGGCTATACTCATTTTGCCACGGTGCAGGTACTTTAAGGCCGGGTCAGCTGCTGGGATCACCACACTGACGGCATCCGGCCAAAACTGCTCGACGGCTTTTAAGTAGCGGTGTTTTAATCCAATTTTTTCGAGGTCTTCAATGCTGGCAGCGATCAACGTGCCTGGTTTGGCTTCGCGTTTTTTGATTTCATACATGCGCTCGACGGCCAAATGATCTTCGGCTCGTGTCACTAGTCCATAGACTGTGTCTGTCGGGATTACACCAACAGCACCAGGTAGCAGTAACTTAGATGCCACGTCTTCAAACATGACTTTAGTTTAACAGAGAGCTTAGTTGTGGGTGTAGGCGAATAAAGCAATTACTGCCAGGACTACGACGATAACAACAGTGGCAACAATGGCAAGTCCGGTGTTGGGGGCTTTTGGCTTCTTTGACGTTTGGGCTGTAGCTGTCGGCGATGGAGCGGGTTTATCCGCCGGTTTTTCAGTTGGTTGGTCAGGGGCAATTGCCTGCAATTCTTCAGCTGTTATGTCATCTTCATCATCAGCCGGAGCGGCTGATGCAGACGCGGGGGCCGGTTGCTGGGTTGGTGGCGGTGCAATATCAGAAAATGTTTTTGCAGCCGGAGGAGTGGCTGGCGCAACTTTGTTATCCGCTGTTTCAGGCGGAGCTGGTACTGGTTCCATGCCTGGAATTATATCATGAAGCATTAGCGCTTTGGTTTCATTTGTTGGAGATTTAGCAGTATGATGAACAGCAATGATTCAATACTTTCTGCGTGGCCTGAAACGTTTGGCCGTACTTTTGCCCGGACTGATCATCGCCTACTTCTCGGTTCATAACATCTACCCTTTCTTTAACAAGCGTATTCCAGAAGCTCTGGCAATTTTGTTGACATACGTTTTGGGCGCTTATGTGTTGGCGCCGGCCCTGGTACGTGTTTACCGTGTGCTGCGGCCGCCAAAACATTTGCCGCTCTACTGCATTACGCCAGACGGTTTTGCATCCGATCCACTGAATATAGGTATCCTGTGCAGCCGGCGCGAACTAATAACCGCCATGAACGATATTGGTTGGCAGGTGGCCGACCCACATACCTTGCGCAACGTCATACGTGAAGCGCTGAGTGTCATTTACGAATGGTCATACCCAACCGCACCGGTTAGTAGCCTGTATTTGTTTGGCCGTAAACAGGATGTTGCTTTCCAGCTGACTGTGGAAGGATCACCACAATTGCGTCACCATGTACGTTTCTGGGCGACAACCTACGATGCGGCAAAACCATTAAGTTCCCGAAGTATTGATTGGCGCCACCGCCAGGCGCACGTCCAGGGCGACAACTTGCTTTGGGTCGGCGCGGCGTCAAAAGACGTTGGTATTAGCTATATCCGCCACAATTTCCAGTTCACACACATGATTGATCCGGACACTAACCAGGAACGTGAGCTGATTGTGCAGCAATTGACAAAACAAAAACTCGTCAAAAAACTGGATCATATCCGCTTGGGCAAACCGTATAAATTAGTCAATCGGGTCTTCCGTGGATCGTTGCACACCGATGGCCAAATGGCGATTGTAAAACTTAAGTAGTCTAGCCGCCGTAGCCGCCGCCGTAACCTGGGTAGGATTGGGCTTTGTAGTAGTCGCTGATCTTAAATGGCTTTTGGTTTTGGCTAAGTGGGCCAGTTGGCAGAATGTACAATTCGCTGTTGTTTTTGGTCACGAGTAAGTAGTCGTCGGTATACCAACCGTATGGCGAGTAGTCGCTGAGCGTGGCGATCTGCTTGGCATCTTCGGCATCTTCATCGCCTAGGAACAAAGTGTTTTTGCCGTCGCGGTATTCTGTCCAGAAATTCTGGTTGCCTGATGGTGATAGCAAGTACGTCGGGTAAGCCTTGTTAAATTCGGTGCTGGTTAGGTTGGCAGCGGAAACTTTGCCGTCTTCAAGTTCACGGTAAGTAGTGTTGCCGTTGACGGTGTTGTAGATTGAGTAGTAAATCGAGTCTGGTTCGTCTGGAACGAGTTGCAAATAATTTTCACTAGCCTTAAAGGAATTGAAGTCTTTCTTGGTATGGCTGGTCAGGTCAACACCACGTACAGTGTCACTTTTGCCCGCCATGTAGTAGTCAGAATTGCCTTCGTCTGAATACCACTGTGTGGCATAGACCAGCTCGTCGCCAAGCACGTAATATTGCGAGAAGGACTGGTAGGCGTAGTTAACGGGCACACCAGCGACTTGGTTTTGGTCGAGTAAGTTGGTCTGCTGGTTGTCAGCATTGTAAGTTTTAATCGATTGGCGGCCGGCTTGGTCGTAGCTTTTACTGTTGTTCACCAAAGCATAGAGAAAATCGTGTCCGTGCCAGCCGATCAAACTTAGGTTCGAACTGCTGCTTTCGAATTTTGTCGTGCTGTCGTCACTGGTATTAATTAGGTAGAGCGCTGCTTGGCTGCTGCTGTCGCGGGCTGATTCCAAAACTAAATATTTCCAATCGCGCGAAGCTAGCAAACTGGTGCTGTTGGGATCCTCATTGCCAGTGCCGGCGAAAACGACCTTGCGGCCACTGCCGTCCAAGTTAGTGCTGACGACGTCGATGTTGCCGCTTTGGTTGGACAAGAAGTAAATCCGGCCACTTGGAGCCAAGTGAATAGTGTTACTGGCAACAACTTTGTCGGTGACTTTGATGGTTACCTGGGCCGAATTGTAGCCGGAGGCTGAAACTTTGGCGCTGTCGCTCGTGTTCTTGGTCGGCACAACTATGATTGCTTTGCCTTTGCTATCTGTTTTAGCTGCCGTATCCAGGACTTGGATGTCGGCGTTAGCAATCGGTTTACCGGTAATGGTGTTCAGGACTGTAAGTGGGACTTGGCGGCCCGTGGCCATTAAACCTGGCTGGAATTTGCCAGTTTTGAAACCAACGGTATAGCTTTGGCTGAAAGTCCTGTAATACTGTTTGGAAACTTTTAGGGTGTGTTTGCCCATTGGCACGTGCAATTTGGCTTGGCCATGGCCGTTGGTCTTGGCCGTAACGCCATCAAGTGTCACTTCAGCGCTGCTGACTGGAGTGTTGGTTGTGCTGTCGACCACGGTGACGTCGACATTGCCTTTCAAGACTAGACCAAGAACCGTGTAGCGCGTTTGCGGCAATCCAAAAATAATCGCCAGTACAACCACGACGATACCGACCCATGTCCATTTTTTCTTGAACAAAGCTGCTAATTTACTGGGTTTTTTAGGAACAACGCTGCCACGTTTGGTTTTGGCGTCTTCTACCGCCAGAACTTCGTCACCCTCTTTGGCAACGATGCTGTCAACGGCTTTGTCGGTGTCAGGATCATCCAGTTTCACGGTCGCTTCTCCTTTATCATTAGTTGCTTGTTCGGTCTCTGGATCGTTTGGAGATGGTTCGTCGTCGCCGGTTTTGGCCGGTGCTTCGGTGCTTTCGTCCGGCTCAGCTTCGGCAGTGGCAATTTTGGTCGGTTTGGCGGAAGTTTTAGCTGGCGTTGTTTCAATTTCTTTCAAAAGTGTGGATGGCAGCTTGGGCGCAGTACCAGCCGTTGCAGCATCTTTAAAAATGTCGATTGGTGAGTCATCAGATTTTGGAGTTGGTGTCGCAACAACCGGATCAGGCTTGCTGATGTCCATCATTGCATCGACGTGTTTGATCAACTCTTCTTCGTGCGGATCAACAGAAGCCTTGTCCTTATCTTTAGCCATAACGCCTCATTACGCTTATCTTTACGACAAGTCTAGCACAAATAGGGTGGAGTCTACAGTTTTAGGCAAGGCGCTGGAACACGCTTAGCATCAGAGCATTAAATCGTTTGCGAGGAATTAAATAAAATGACATCTGTACTTTCCGCCTCTTTATTTTTTAACTGCTAATAGTGCTCTATGTTAAGGCAGGCCCTACGTCAGCGTCAAGACTTTTTAGGAATTTTTTGGAAACCAAGGCACAATAACGCTGGTTTTGGCCTGGTATTTACGATATTCCGGGTCTTTAGCGCGACGCTTTTCGATTGGCGGAATTCCCGAAATAAAGATGATCAGAGTGGTTAGGGTGAGCGGGCCAAGCAGGCCGATCCAGCCAAAGCTAACTTGCAGTGCAATAATGCCAATCGCCCACCACTGAGTTAGTTCGCCGAAATAATTCGGGTGACGGCTGTAGTGCCACAGCCCGGTCTGCAAAACTTTTGGCCTGTTTTGAAGCTGCAGAAACTTTGACAGTTGCGCGTCGGCGACCGTTTCCGTCAGGAAGCCAATCAGCCAAATGATGATGCCAGCCGCTAAGTAGGGATTGGGACTGGAAGCAACGACTTTGTTGCTGACCAACACTACCGGCAGGCTGATGATCCAAATTAACACGCCTTGCAGTAGGAAAATCTTAAAGTAGGCTTGCGGCCAGATGTTCCCTTTCCACTTTTTGGTAATCTCGGCGTAGCGCGGATCATCGCCACGCTGGCGCGATCGCAAATAAATATGCGTGGCTAAACGCACGCTCCAAATTGTCACTAGCGTGGCGATCACCCTACTGCGCGTTGAGTAATCTTTAATCAAAACTAAGTACGTTGGCATCAAAAAGCCCAGTCCCCATGCGATGTCGACCGTGTCTATACGCTTGCGCAGCCTTGCCACAGCCTGAGCCAAAGTCATAAAAACCCACAACAGTGCCGCGCTTTGAATGAGCAAATCAGCCATGTCTAGCATTGTACACCCGGCTGTTGTGGTTTCTGCCAATGGGGGACAACTGCTTGACTCTGAATTAGCATAA
Source organism: Saccharimonadales bacterium (SeqCode) (assembly GCA_035550295.1). Taxonomy (GTDB): domain Bacteria; phylum Patescibacteriota; class Saccharimonadia; order Saccharimonadales; family UBA4665; genus DASZPJ01. The sequence continues at coordinate 6,685 of DASZPJ010000005.1, read as the reverse complement.
GCGTAGAACGGAAGCAGGTCTTAAAACACACATGGCAGCCGACCTCGCAACCTCACCAGTTGAAACACATGCTCTCTTTCAGGGCTTTTCTGAAGTCCCCGCGCCACGTGAAGATAATGAATCTTTAGCCACAGTTCTTCCGTTTCGTCGTGACAAAGTCGAAGTAACGGGTGACGGCTATTACTACGCGCCACTCGAAAGCGCCGAATTACAGGCCATGGACACCATGCGACACTACCTGGGCGAGGTGGTCACAAACTTGTTGGAAGATACAGAATCCAGACGGCAAATGCGTGAAGCCGGCAAACGCGAAATTCCCAGAGGTTATCCAGCCAGCATAGTCAGCGATTACGCTATTGAAGCCAAAGCCGCGGACATCGCCTTTTGGGGGGCTTATAAAAAAGCTGTTGGCGATCGCAACAACTAGACAACATTTATAACTCAGGTTATAGTATTTCTCGACGTGGCCGTCACTTTATCAGCCCGTGCGCTTCCGTTCAGCGAATGACACGGCGTGACACACATAGGCCACCTCGAACGGGTTTTAACAACCTAAACGAGGAAATTACCATGGCAGAACACCAAGGTAAGAGTGCTCAGGCTATCAAGGATTCCGGCTGGAATTACGATGATCACCTAAAGCACTGGCGCTCATGGGGAAGCTGGTTCAGCTGGGGTAGCCCGGTCGGACTTGGACTTTTCTTCCTGGCCACAGCGGCAACGCTATGGGTCTTGAGCAAAGCCTTCTGGAACGCCTAAAGCTTCCAGAGCAAAACAGCCCGTTCACTAGTAGCGGGCTGTTTTTAGTAAAACAGCTTTGTTTATAATTTCTTCTAATAAAATAAAGTATCTCTAACAGGGGTATATAAGTTATTCTTATAATTTTCTAATAGTTAATTTCATAACGAGTATTACGTGACTGGCCAATCTGGCGTATTAGACCAATATCTACTAACTTGGCTAAATCATTGTTAAGTGTTGGTCGCGAAATTTCTTTAAAAACTTTTTGTAGAGCACTCGCATTAATAGAATTATTTTCAAGTATGCATTGCCAGATCATTGCCTGACGATCGTTAAGTGTCTTAAACCTTTCGCCTAGCAAAGTAACCGAAAAGGTATTTACTAGGTTTCTAAACACCGGGTTGAGAAGACCTCTTTTCTGCATACTGCTGATCACAATATCTATTCCACGCCCATACTCTTCTAAATATTCCATATCGCTCAGAATCGATGCGATAACTTCGTTCCTGCTGAACTGCGCATCTTTGATATTTTCAACCGTAACACCAGGTGGTAAATTGCCGGGATTTGTAACATCAATTCGGTCTGCAAAAACACGAACCTGTGTATAGGTCTGCGTTATAGTGTAGTCTCTGTGAATTACTGCGTTTGCCACAATTTCTCGAATTGCTTCTTTCGGATACACATAATCTTCAATCCTCTTAGTACCCTCTATGTAGGCACTTGTAGGTATGTTTCTAAGAATAAAGCTGTAGGTTGCGTCAATCTGCTGGTCTAGAGTTCCTATAATGTCTTGTTTATCAAGAATGTCGCTTGTAACATCAGAGCCGGCATAGTGAATACACCTAATAGACAGCCTGGAGTAGGTGTTATAATCTTGAGGGTTTTGGGCACTGAAAATCAGCAGACCAGCAACTGTAGGGTGTACATCTGAATTCTTGCGTTCAGCAATTCCCATGTTTACGAGGTTCTCTGTCGTTGGCTCTCCAGTATGGGGTCTGCCGACTTTATGAGCACTATCTTCTAGGAAAGATTTTACTTTTGACAGATCAAGGTTTTCTACATTGAGTGACTCATCAACAGTTTTGTCATATTTAAACGGTCGCGAGTTGCGTATGAACTGTCTCATTTCTTCATCTGTAATCATTCTGTCAGTATTACCTTCTCGAATATACGCACCGGTAGGCATACCATATCTACGGTGGTAGCATGGTTTAGCCTCGTCGGGGATAGATCTAACTACTACAGCAAGCAGACTTTTTTCTTCAACTTTTAGAATCCTGTGGTCTGACCTTCCGGCGTTGACCATAGTGTCATTACATAAACTTGTTATCTTTTCCTGCAGTAAAGCTAGGTCAAGTCCCCCCACTACAGTTGTAGTACCGGCTGTGCGATCTTCACTTATACCAAACACTATGACGCCGCCGCCGGGGGTATTACTAAACGAAGATATCGTTTTCCAAGTACTGTCCGGTAATCCACCTCTGGCATCCTTAAATTCTATTTTATTTTTTTCGGTGTTCTGGGCTATCGCTTCAATTATAAAGTTGCTTAGATCGCCGTCTGATAGTTCATGTAGATTCATGTATGGCCCTTACGGTGTCAAGCTGTTAATATCACGAGAAGGAAAACTTGTTTCTTTGAGTTCGATGTTCAGTTCTTGGAGTTGTTGGTCGTCTACGACGCTTGGGGAGTTCATCATAACGTCGACGCCGGAGCCGTTCTTTGGGAAGGCCACGACTTCACGGATGTTGTCTTCACCGACCAGTTCCATGAACATCCGGTCTATGCCAAAGGCGCAGCCGGCGTGCGGTGGCGCGCCGTATTTGAAAGCATTGATCATAGCGCCGAATTTCTGGTCTACGTAAGCTTGCTCAAAGCCAAGCGCGGCGAAAACTTTGTACAAAACTTCCGGGTTGTGGTTGCGCACGCCGCCAGAACAGATTTCGTAGCCGTTCATAACCATGTCGTACTGGTCGGCGTAAATTGTTAGCAGCTTTTCGTGGTCCAGCGGTTCGGCAAAAGCGTCCAGTCCGCCTTTTGGCATACTGAACGGGTTGTGGCCAAAGTCGACTTTGCCGACTTTTTCATCCCATTCGTAGAATGGAAAATCGACGATCCAGGCCAGCGCGATGACCTTCGGGTCACGCAGGTCAAAGTGCTTGGCGAATTCCACGCGCAAGCGTCCCAGAACTTTGTTAACCACACGGCGTTCGTCAGCGCCAAAGAACACGGCGTCGCCGTCGGCCGCGCCGAGTTTCTGCTTGATAGCGTCGAGTTCTTCAGGTTTCAAGAATTTGGCGATAGGCGACTTTGCTTCGCCGTTTTCGTAGGTGATGTATGCCAAGCCACCGGCGCCTTCACTTTTGGCAACTTCGGTGAATTGGTCAATTTGGCTGCGGCTGAGGCTGGCGCCGTTTTTCACGCAAATGGCTTTAACGGTTTGGGCGTTTTTGAAGACGCCAAAGTCGGTGCCTTTTAATTCGTCCGTTAGTTCGACGAGTTCCATGCCGTAGCGCAAGTCTGGCTTGTCGCTGCCGTAGCGCTCCACTGCCTCTTGGTAAGGAATACGCGGAACGTCATCGGTTAGAAGTTTTTTGCCGGCAAAGTCTGTGACCAGATTTTTGATAAGAGGATCCATCGTACTGCGGACTTCTTCGCCGTCTTCCACAAATGACATCTCCAGGTCCAGTTGGTAAAACTCACCGTACAATCGGTCGGCCCGCGGGTCTTCGTCACGGAAGCAAGCGGCCAGTTGGTAATAGCGCGATACACCGCCAACCATCAACAGCTGCTTGAACTGCTGCGGTGCCTGCGGCAAAGCGTAAAACTTGCCGGGCTGCAGCCGTGACGGGATCAAAAAGTCGCGCGCGCCTTCCGGGCTGGAGTTGGCCAAAATTGGCGTTGTAACTTCGGTAAATTCATTCTTTTCCAGGAATTCGCGCATGCTGCTGAAAAGCTTGGCACGCTTTTTGAGCATGTCCTGCATCTTTGGCCGGCGCAAGTCCAGGAATCGGTATTTCAGCCGTAGTTCTTCGTTAGTTTGGGCGTCGCCTTGGATTTGGATTGGCAAGGTTTCGGCGCGGTTGAGCACCACCAGCTCGTCGACAACGATTTCGATATTGCCCGTTTCTAGGTTCGGATTCTTAAGGTTGCCGTCGCGTTCTTTCACATTGCCGGTAGCGGCGATCACAAACTCATCACGCAAACTTTCGGCTAATTTGAAGGCTTCGGCGTGATCAGGATGAATGACTAGTTGGACGAGGCCGGTGTGGTCGCGCAGGTCAATAAAAATCAATCCGCCGTGGTCGCGGCGCGTGTTGACCCAACCTTTGACTGTGACGGGTTTGCCCACGTGTTTCGTGGTTTGCGTTGCCAGAGTTCTCATCCCCGTTATTCTACCATATTCAATCTGAGAGTCGTTGTCATTCCGAGCGAAGTCGAGGAATCTGTTCAAATAGATCTCTCCACTACGGTCGAGATGACAAGCTATTTTTCTTCTGGTTTTTCTTTTTCTTTAGCTTCGTCGGACTCTTCGACAACTTCAAAATCTTCAGAATCATCATTTTCTTTGGCCTCTTCTTCGGCCATGTCGATTTCGGCGTCGACTTCGATTTCCTTATGGTCGTGGTTGTGGCGTGCGGCGACGGCCGCAAGGTCTGAATATTGGTCAAAGTCATCGCCCGGTAGGTGGCCAAGCAGCTGCCGCAAAATGTCTTCGATGGTAATGACGCCTAGGTATTCTTCAAAAGCATTGACGACCACGAAAACCGGGTGGTTGGTAACGAAGAAGGCGTGTAAGGCTTCGCTCAAAGAGTCGTTTTCGTGCAGGTAATAAACGGTTTTATTCATGACGTCGCGGACGTGGCCTTTGCTATGAACGCCCAGTTGCTTAAAGTCCAGTGTGCCGATAACCGGGCCTTTGCGCGATTCGCGGACCAGCACTAATGTTTGTCCCGCTTTGTGCAGTTCGTCGATCAGAATCGGCCCAACCACATCGTCCGACAAGACGGTTTTGATTTCCTGGCGCGAAGTCAGCGCATCGACGACTTTGATGTCACCAAACTGCAGCGCATTGCGGACAATCTCGATTTCTTCCGGCGTCAAACGGTTGTCGTGCTGCAGCGCTTGTTTTTCGATCAGTTCCAGCAAATCGTCACGCTCAAAAAGTCCAGTGTGTTTGACGGCCACGAAGCGCTTCTCTACCTGGTCGGCACTGCGGCTCAGAATCGGGTGTAAATAGTTGAGAATCCAGACAATGGCTGGCGTAACTTGTTTGGTCAGCCAAGCGGCTGGCTTGCTAACCCTGGTTGCCGGCAACCACGAAAAGGCGATCCACAAAATTGGGCCAACTATCAACAGGCTGACCCAGACCGGCAGCGAGCGCGCCAGCAAAATGATGCTGCCAGCACTGAGCAAACCGATCACCAACCATAGCAAGCTACGCAATGAATTACCGTAAGCCAGCGCCGGATAGATGACCTTGGCAAGTTTGTCGTGGCGTTCGGCTTTGCGTTTAACTTCCTTTAGTGGCACGGAGTAATAAGTTTTGCGAACGGCAACTACGGCCAACGCCAGTGCTAGTAGGACGATTGCCCAGAAAAAGTTCATGGTTATATCTTACCACCGCAATTAGCCAGAAAATCATTTGTTAGCTGCATTAGGTTTTTGAGATCGGCCGAAGGCTGCCCAAAACCGTGTTCGTCGATGCTGCTGAGCGGTAAAACTTTGCTGCTAGTGCTGGTTACAAAAGCCCCTTCAAAATCTTTGAGGTCTGCTAGTTTTATGTCGCGCTCTTCAACACGATAGCCGTTTTCCCGCGCAACTTTAAGCACAGCTTCGCGCATCACGCCGGGCAATATTTTAGAAGCTGGCGGACTGGTAATAGTTTTGCCTTTGATGACAAAAAAGTTGGTGCGCGTACCTTCGCGAATGCAACCTTCGTGATCAACCAAAAGTGCATCGTAAGCACCCTCTTGTTGGGCGCGGCGATAAGCCAAGTAGCTGGGCAGCATATTGAGTGTTTTGGCCTGTGGCCAGCGGCGGACGTAGTTTTCGGTAATGGCATGCGCGCCGCTGGTATAGAGTTTACGATCTGGAAACAGTGGGTTCAAACACTGGATAAACAGCTGCGCATCGTCGGCCGAATTGCCGCCGATCAACAAAATTTTCAAGTTGCAGGTTTCGGCTTTGTTGGCTTCAACAAGATCATTTATAGCTTTCTGTAAAAAGTCGGAATTAAAATTATGAGCCAGGTCGATAGCATTTGCCGAAGTCATTAGTCTCGCTAAGTGCTGCGGCAAAAAGTAGACCGCTCCATCGTTGACCCGAATCGTTTCATAAACACCAAAACCATAGCTGTAAGCAATGCTATCCAGCGGTACCAGTGCCTGGTCTGTCGGTAAGACTTGCCCGTTTGCTGAGAAATATCTATAAGTCACTCGTTTCCATTATAACGAAGGAACAGAGCACGAGGTTAAGTTCACTTATCCTCGTGTGAGTTCCGCACATTATATTGCCTGCGATATAGTCGAGTGCTGTATACTTTAATGAGATAAATTAAGGGGAAATATGTCCAAGCAATTCTGGGCCGTCATAATTGGCATAATTGTTATTTTTGTAGGTGTCTTCGCACTTAGTGGCAACAAAGACACTGGCAACGGTAAAGCAACGAATCACGTAGAAGGCAAAAGCCCGTCAAGTATAACTTTGGTGGAATACGGCGACTACGAATGCCCGTTCTGTGGCCAATACTTCCCAATCGTCAAACAAGTCCAGCAGGAATACGCCGGCAAGGTCGTCTTCCAATTCCGCAACTTCCCGCTAACTAGCGTTCACCCAAGCGCCTTCGCCGCAGCCCGCGCTGCCGAAGCCGCTGCCCTGCAAGGCAAGTTTTGGCAAATGCACGACCTGCTATACGAAAACCAGAGCCAATGGTCACCAC
>DASZPJ010000004.1:0-3929 GCA_035550295.1 Saccharimonadales bacterium (SeqCode) | reverse complement strand
AAAAGCCACCTAATACCATTGGCGTCGTACGGATACATTTCATCACTAGTACCAACCAGCCTGAAGCCATTAGCGTAGGGTTCAATCTCCTTAAGCCGGTCATTTTTGTTGGCGACCAAATGATCATCGAACAGCTTTTTGAAGTAAGCTTCGGCTCGTTTGGTCGGATCGGTTTCTACCTTGCCGCGAGCTAAAATCTCGGTATCATCCAGCTGTAGAACAGATCGTTCAACCTGTTTTTTAGCGTTTGGCTCAGCAGAAAAAGATTGATCTGGTCTTAAGCCAAAATGTCGGCGAGCTTCGTGCTCTATCTGCGCTGCCTGAATCCGTTTTTCAAAATCGGTCAGCGGGCGGACTTCCGACGCCGGACGGTTATTGTCGAACGACTTAAGCAACGCATACTGCGGCGAAGCCGCAATAAGATTGCCAGTAGCCTCATAAAGTGCTCGGTTATTGAAAATACGGCGGTGGGCATGGCGTTGCTCGGCAATACTGCGCAAACTCATAGTATTTAGGGCGTCGGTAACAGATCGGGTGTCGAATCGACCCAGCAAACGCCAGTCATCAACAACTACTAGCTCCTCAGGGGAATTAATATGACCACAAACAATCAAGCCTTTAGGCAAAGGCTCGCCCAGCTTGGCGAACATCCGCCAACCAATGGCGTCGCCGGCAATTCTAATACGCTCAACCTGTTTGGGCGACAGCGACTGAGTTGCTAGTTGATCGACCATACCTGCAAACTCACGACGGTGCTTGGCTTCTAGCCCCGGCGGCAATTCCCAGGCGTTATAAAAATCATCCAGTAATTCCTGACGCGAACGTTGTTCTGGATCTTTCGGCTTTGGCTTAGGTTCTTCGGTAGCTAGTGTTTCCCCAACAACTGCCCGCCCCATCCACTCTTCTGAGCGCTGGTGCTGCGCATTAACCCTAGTTGGAGTTGGCGGAACATCAACCACGTCATAGTCAGGAGTTCCACCTGAAGCAGTGTTATGCTTACTGGCCTCCTTGGCTGCCATTTCGTCCCATTCGGTCATCAGGGATTCGTGAGCCTTAAACTGCAATAGTTCACCATCTACGGTACCGTCGGATATAGCTTGGCCGAGCACCCTTGAATCTACGACTTCACCTGCGTCGTTTACAAAATCAAGGGTTATCGGTAACCTTTCGGGGTCCTGTTCCACCATAATATGTATATTTTAGCATATTTAGAGACTTTTTACAAGATGACCAAGCCAAAATAAAAAGGGTTAGATGATCTCGCAATGTCATCAAACCCTTTTCGACAGTCTTGTCGGGATTAAAACAATCTCGGCAAAACTTCACCTGTGAGAAGTATCATAGCAGGGCTAGTACTATAAGGCCAGCCTATTTATGCTGTAATACCGACATCTACACTTGGGGATAAGTTTTTATGCTTAACACCACTTTTGGCGTTAGATAAGATTATTTCCTTTGAATACCAAAGCCTCACTTCATATCATTCATGGTATGATTTTGCGGTTTCTGGCTCTTGAACTAGTAAACTACCCCTGTTCGCTTAGATTGAATAAGCTTTAGTTAAGCCCTTAGTATGCTGAATAGTTGCCTGAAACCCTGCTAATCTGCTATGATTACCTCTGTAATTTTGGGCGATTAGCTCATTTGGCTAGAGCGCTTCCTTGACGTGGAAGAGGTGAGAGGTTCGAATCCTCTATCGCCCACCAACCTGAAATTAGTTTCACTAACGACGCTTCGCTCGAGTCTACAAAAGGCTCCCCCAGAGCCTTTTGTCTCTATCGCCCACCAACAAAAAGACCTGTTGTGCGACGGGTCTTTTTTAGTGCCCGGCTTATTAAATAGTTATTAAACATTTGAGTGACCTTACCCCTGTTAACGCAAGGTTGCCTGTTAGCTAAGGGCTTGACCTGGAATGTTTTTGTGCTTATAATGTTCGGGTTAAACGAGGAAGTTTTGGTATCAAGAAATCTAGCGCTTTAGACGCATTTCAATTATTTTACGAAGAACTCATTTCTTCAAACCCACACGTAAATCGTATCCGCCGCATTCGTTCTACAAACATCGGTAAATAGCGAATCCGCGGATCACTCCGCCCGCCAACTAACACTGTTCGGCGGGATTTTGCGTTTTAGGAGACCATGCTCATTGGCATGGTTTTCCACGTTTTAGAGCCAGTTTTACACTGGCTTTTTAAATAGGGTTATGTCAATATGTTGACATGGTTTGTATACATTGTGGTGGGAAAACTAAGGTCACGAATTCGCGATTGCAGCATAAAGCCAACCAAGTGTGGCGGCGTCGGCAATGCCTAAACTGCCAGGCCATCTTTACTAGCTTGGAATCGCCCGATTACTTCACTGCCTGGCTGGTTAAGACCACGAACGGCAAATACCTGCCTTTTGACCGCGACAAGCTGTTACTGAGCCTGTACACGGCTTGTGAGCACCGTCCTACAGCCTTAGGCGATAGCCGGGCATTAGCCAGCACTGTTATCCAAAAACTCCAGCCAGCCGTTGTAGATGGCCATCTGGCGGCCGAAACAATTATCCGATCGGCTCAAGTCACACTGAACCGGTTTGATAAAGCCGCGGCCGTCAGGTACGCTGCACTACACAAAAATTAACGTTTTCGCTTGGATTTACGCTGTCTGGCGCTGTAAGGATCGGCCTCGGTACTAGTCCGGCGACCGCTGGCATCGACGGTAGCTTTCTCTGTAATATCGAACTTTGACAGGTAACGCTTAAACATCAGCCGCGTTTGCGAATTAAAAGCCGCCAGTGACCCAAACACAATGCTAGTGAACGGAACTAACGCCCACTGGGCTATCATCAACGCCGACCGGTGGCGACGATAACGAGCCGGCCTTGGTGGCAATGTAGTCTGGCAGATACAAACCAACACCACCAACCCGATAATGCCTAGGTTTTGGACACTTTTAACGATGGCCGGCAATTCATTGGTACCGAGGTTTTGGGGCTGGATCAAAAACGGAATAAAGCCGGCACAAAACACCAAAACAGTGCCTGTTGCCCAAGTTACATGGCCTTCCATGCAACGAAGTAGTTTGGCCAATACATCGACTTTAGGCGCTGACTTATGCCAAAAGCCTTTGTCCGCAATGTAAGCAACATCCGAAGCGCCGTAGGTCCAACGCCGCAGCTGCAGGAATTGGGCACGGATAGTGCGCAAGTAGCTGTTGGCCAGCACGGCGTCCTGGTAAATTGGTATGCTCAGCGGGTAAACACGATAGTCGCCGTCATAGCGGAAATATGACCGCCAAAAGTGGTGCCCGTCTTCGACAATGGTGCGCTTACTCCAAAAATCCATGTCGATTAGCGCACTCAAGGGTTGGGCATGGGCCGAAAAGTTTCGGATCATATGCAAGCGCTGCGTACTGACGATGTAAAACAAGTTGTTACCAGTAGCGATCACCCGCATCAGTGTTGGCGCGTCCCAGATGTTATTGGTGAACATTGGCAACGGCTGGTAAGAGGCACGCAACGGCTTGGGCACCACGCAGTACAAATAGCTGAGGGCTGCAAAGTAACGCTTGTCCGGACGGTTGTCGGCATCAAGCGTTGTAACCAGTATTTTTTGTGGATCCATTTTTTTGGATTCCACATATTGCTGCAATTTGTAGCCGGCATAGGTGATGTTAGCGCCTTTGCCGACGATTTCATGTGGCAAATTAGCCGGGTGCTTAACCATCATGACATGCTTGAATTGAGCGCCATAAACTTTAACCAATTCCTGGACGCGGGCTTCGGCTTCACGGCCAGCGCGAGCCTCATAAGCAATGACCAAAATGATACGCTTGGGGTCAAAATCACCGCCAGCTACAGCTTGGATTGTCGGTTCTAAAACTTCCCGGCTCTCATTAACGGTGGCAATTATGACGGCGTGGGTTAGATCACTAGGTTTGAACTGCG
>DASZPJ010000003.1:0-8160 GCA_035550295.1 Saccharimonadales bacterium (SeqCode) | reverse complement strand
CGAAGAAGTAAAAGGCATTGGCATCTTTGACGCCGAAACTATTGGCGGCGACAAGCGGCTGATCGGCAATATTGCTTTCGAAACGGATCTGGGAACAATTTACGGCTTCGAAAACCACAGCGGCCGGACTTACCTGCACGGATCACAAAAGCCATTCGGCAAAGTCATCCGCGGCAACGGCAATAACGGCGAAGATAAAACCGAAGGTGCCCAGACTAATAACGTCATTGGCAGCTATAGCCACGGCCCGGTTTTGCCCGCCAACCCTGCCTTGGCCGATTGGATGATCCAAACTGCCGCCACGAACGCTTACGGCGAATATTGGCCCGAGGAAATTGACGACTCGGTCGCCAACCAAGTCCGCGCCGCCGCCCAAAAACGGAAATACTAATTTGGGTAGTTGGCCGGAAGCTCCGCACCACCCCACTCAACGGCAGTGAACCCACTGCGATGAAAAGCCTGGAACGATTGAGGTATTGCTTTCACTGAATTCTGAAGTGGCTTGAAAGCCATATATACTCTAAGTTCTGAGTCTGGCTTTGGCGAGATCCGAAGGTCCGAATAGTCAGTGTATTCGCTGCCAGCAAAATGAATCAAATTGTAAGGATTGCCTGACATTTTAGGCAACCAATAACTGATAAAAGTGTTAGTTTCACTTTGATTTAGCCCCACTAGTTGAAGCTGGCGATCCAAGAATGTCTTAGTCTCGGATCCGGCAACAACAAAACCCTTTGTCATATTAAATTTTAGTGAAGCTGGTTGTCCCTCCCATACGAGGTAGGGGTAGGTTTTGCCGTCTGACAAATTTTTGAGCAAACCATTTGGTTGAGCCCTGACCGACCAACCGCTTGTCGCATCATATTGCGGCACTGTTTTGCTAAAGCCCGTAACGTAGTCTTCTTTTACGTGGATATTTTCGGCGCGGGTTGGATATAAGTAAACTACTGGTTCATCAGAGATTACGCATCCGCCCCTACAACTACCTGGCGGCGTATAAGATTGGCAGTTATCTACTTGGTAAAACGTGGGGTTGTCACAATAGCCAGGCCTTACGTCAAAATGTGGCAATGAGAAGCTATTACTTCTGTCGGACTGATATACAGCCAGCTGGTAGCCTGACCAAAATATTCCGACCGCCAATACCAACCAAAGGATCTTTTTGAGTTTTGCCTGTACATTGTATGAGCGCTTTAACCCTGATGAACCAGACGAGGTAATAGTTGGAATAACGAAGTCAGGGTTTTGATCAACTGTCTCTATGTCTGTAACTGTTTTTTGAACTTGATCAGTCTTGTCGGCAGGTTCAATGTTCTCTTCCATGTAATCAAAGAATTACATAGTTCTAAAGCTAATACAAGTCAGGTTTATGGATTGAGCTTGCAAATAGAAAAAGCCCGGACTGTGCCAGGCTTTTTCTATGGTCGGGGAGACAGGATTTGAACCTGCGACCCCGCGGTCCCAAACCGCGTGCGCTACCAGACTGCGCCACTCCCCGACGTCGAATTGTTAAAAGTTAACAGGGGTTGATTATAGCGAACTTGGATCCAAATTACCACTCTTTAAAGTTTGATTTGGATTTGTTCGATTGAATCAGCCAAGCCCTGAGAATTTGAGTCGATCAAAACGGCGTTGAATTGGCGCGGATCTTTGGTTTCGATGTTGTTGCGGGTGCGCTTGCCGTCGCGCCAACGGGGGATGATGCTGTCGTAGGTTACGCCCAGGCTGCCGTCCAAAGCGCCGACCATGCCGACATCGGTAATGTGAGCCGTGCCAGCTGTAAGAACTCGCGCGTCGGCCGTTGGCACGTGCCAGTGATCACCAACTACGGCCGATACTCGGCCATCCAAATAGTGACCAATCACTACCTTTTCGCTGCTGTAATCACCGTGGAAATCGACGATTGTGGCGGATCGCTCGACACTTTCTTGACTAGTTAAGATTTTATCGATGGTAGTTAGCGGATTCTCCAAAAGCATGTTCGCGTCTTTACCAACAATACTGCCGAGCAAGCTGACTACCAAGACTTTGCCGGCCGGAACTTCGATGTATTTGTAGCCCTTGCCCACTGTGTCTGGCGAAAAATTAGCCGGCCGGATGACTGGCGATTGCGGGTCGTTTAGCTCTGGGAAGATGCTGTCGTTGTCCAGGATATGATTTCCGCCGGTGAAAAAGTCGATACCGGCCGCTCGCAGTCGCTTGAAGTCCATTAGCGTCATGCCGCGGCCATCACTGACGTTTTCGCCCTGGGCTATGACAAGGTCGATACTCCGATCCCGGCGAAGCTTTGGCGCGACCGCTTCGACCGTTTCGATGCCGGGATCGCCCATAATATCGCCAATGTAGAGAATTTTCATTCCAAGTACGCGTCCTCGCTTGCTAGATGGGATCTTAACATACGTCTGAGAGCTTGTCTTCCTTGGGTTGTTTTTAAATAGCGTTCACGCCTTAGAGCATCATCTTCGTTTAGATAAGCTTCGTAGAAAACTAAACTCCACGGAATATGAGCTATGGTAGATGTATTCTGGCCATTGTTATGCTCCGCCAGCCGACGCTTAAGATCTGTCGAATAGCCAACGTAATGATGGTTCCCGCTTTGCAGTAAGTAAACGTAATGCATGGTTATGTCCGCTTGGCTCACCAAGTAGTGAGCTTTCGAGATATTTTTGCAAGCAAAAATATGGCTGCAAAGCAGCCGCTCGAAAGTCTACTACTTGGCGAATTCTACTGCGCGGGTTTCGCGGATGACGTTGACCTTGATGGTGCCCGGATATTGCATCGAGGCTTCAATTTTGTTGGCGATGTCACGAGCCAATTTGATGGCTGATAGGTCGTCGATAGATTCTGGTTTTACGAAAACGCGGATCTCGCGGCCGGCGCTGATGGCGTAAGACTTTTCGATGCCCGGGAAACCGTTGGCAACGTTTTCGAGGTCTTTCATGCGCTCAGCGAAGTTCTCGGCGCTGATGTTGCGGGCACCAGGACGGCTGGCGCTGATGGCATCTACCGTGCGGACAATGAGTGCTTCCACGCTGGTGGCTTCGACGTCGTCGTGGTGCTGTTCGGCAGCCAAAGCGACTTCCTCTGGTGCGCCGTATTTGCGCAGCATTTCGCCACTGATGTGGTGATGCTTGCCTTCCATTTTGTGGGTCAGGGCTTTGCCAAGGTCGTGTACCAAGGCGGCGTACTTGGCGGTTTTGACGTCGGCGCCGACTTCTTCGGCGATGATGCCGGCGATGTGGGCCATTTCGGTGGAATGCTTCAGTACGTTTTGGCCGTAGCTGGTGCGGTATTTAAGTTCACCCAGCAGTTGCAAAACTTCTTTGGGGATGCCTATGACGCCAACTTCGCGGGCGGCATCTTCGCCGGCGCGCATGACGTCTTTTTCGACGTTTTTCTGAGCCTTTTCAACTACTTCTTCGATGCGGCCCGGGTGAATACGACCGTCTTTGACCAGCATTTCCAAAGCCTGGCGGGCGACTTCGCGGCGGACTGGGTCAAAGCTGCTGAGCACGATGTAGCCTGGCGTGTCGTCAACCATAATGTCAACGCCAGTAGCGCGTTGCAGGGCCTGGATGTTGCGGCCTTCCTTGCCAATCAAGCGACCTTTCATTTCGTCGTTTTCCAGCTTCATGCTGGTGATAGTGCGCTCGGCTGTCACTTCGCTGGCCATGCGTTCCATAGCCGTTGTTATGATCAGCGCTGCTTGCTCTTCGGCGTTGTCGCGGGCTTCGTTTTGCAACTTGGTGACTAAGCCCATCAGGTCATTTTTGATGTCGCGCTCGGTCATTTGCATTAACTTTTGAGCGGCGTCTTCTTTGTTGAGTTTGGCGATCTTTTCCAGCTTTTCTTGTTGCTTGGTGCGGATTTCACGAATTTCATTCTTTAGTTGCTCGACCTCGTCCTCGTTCTTGCGGACGGCTTCGGCACGCTTGTCAATTTCGTCGAGCTTTTTGTCCAAAGCTTCTTCACGGTTGACCAAGCGCTTTTCGAGTTCCTTGATTTCGTGGCGGCGAGCTTGCTCTTCCTTGCGGGTTTCTTCTACCGCTTTGCCAGCTTCCTCACGGGCTTCAGCGACTAGTTTGCTGGCTTCTTTTTTAGCTTTTTCGAGTTCTTTTTGGGCCTTTTCTTCGGCTGAGCCCATACGCTGCTTGCTGATGACGACGTTTCCGCCAAAACCAGCAGCAAGCCCAGCAACCAAAAGCAATATTGGTAACATAGCTTTCCTTTCGTATCTGCAGATATCAGCCAACGGCAATCGCTATCACTTCACTAGCCGCTAGCCAAATCTGAAAATCAAATTATTTAGAGTAACAATTCCCGGATGATCGATGTCTCTCATGACATCAAAGTCCTACCTAAAATATACGCTGCTGGCTTAGGCCAAGTCAAACTTGCGAAGCGTAAACGATCACGCGTTCGTCAAATTCGTTAGTGCCTGGTATTACGTCGCCGGTGCAGGTGATGAGGTTCAGGCCACCTTTTCCGGGAATTACTGGCGTTACCGCTGATTGCATATTAACTTTTTCGTGGTCGAAAACGTGGACCTTGACGACCTTGTATGTAAAGACTTTGGCGTCGCCGCGAACAATTTGGATTTCATCACCCGCCAGCAGGCTTTTGATTCCATAAAAAACACCCTTTGTCGTCCAGCTGGACACGTGCCCGTCTATTAGTACGGCGCCTTGTTGGCCTGGCAAAGCGCTTTCGTTGTACCAACCGACATCGAAGACATTGCTTGGAGTGGCAAGTGCGCCATTATTAAGAATACCCAGCGATAATGCCCGCGCATGGACACCCAGTTTTGGAATGTTCAGGTAGCGTGGCATATTGGGCGCTACAGCGTAGCTGGCGACTGCGGAGTGCGATGGACGAACGGTACTGGGCAAACTGGAATTGCCGGCTTTGTTGGCGGCATCGCCGGCCACAGCGGGATCATTTGCTGCGCCTTGCGAGATGGCGGTCACTTTGTTGGTAGCTAACTTATTAGTATGCAGGGTGTTGATGCTGACGCTTAGGCCAAAGATAAACATCACAGCGGCCATGCCGACGAGCGTAAACTGCAACCGGGTGTAGCCAGCCAGATTGGTCTGGAGCTTGACCAAATCTACTTTTGGCAGCCGACCAATTGACAGGTTTGGCAATTTAAAATTTGGCTTTGGGAAAGCTGCGCGGGCTGCTGGCTCTGGAACGTACTCCTCGGTTTGGTGATTGTTAGGTCTAGTCAAAACTTGTGAGGGTTGGGGTTGATGGGCCGCTAGACTGGTTGCCCTAAACTCTTCAACCCAATTTTGCGAATCGTCATATAGGCCATTACTAGCCGATCTAGCAGGAATTGCAGTCGCCAATATACGCTCTGATTGGATTGGCTGGATAGGAACCTGGTATGCCGACGCAGCTACTGCTTGTGGAACCACCGGCTGGGTTGTCTCGGCAAGTGGCGTAATTAATTCTGTTACGATTTTAGGGATTGGATCTTTGTGGGCTGGTTCGGCTGCCCGATAACGCGAGCGTTCCGGTGGAGCTGATCTTCGGGGTAATTTAGGCTGGTAAAAAGGTCGGGTTAGCACGCCGCTCAGGAGAACTTTTGATGCTTCAGGCCAAGCCAGCTCTGGTCCGTGTGACTCTTCTGAGCCTGGTAAAAACTGGGCGAAATTATTTGGCTGGCGCACCCGTCCACTAAAGGCTGGGTTGTCGAGACCGATATGTGACCGGTTCGGCATATTCCCTCCTTAAGGGTTTTAATTCTTGACAAACTTGAGTTGTTTGGCGGCGATGAGCATAGATCCAGCGGCGGCGGCCGTTATAGCCAAAACGCCGAATGGTTTGCCGACAATAGCGCCCAAACCAGTGTCTGGAGTTCCGGGAGCTGAAGTAGTGCTGCTCGAGCCACTGCCAGAACCACCGCTACCATTGCCGCTGCCGCCACCACCTTGTAAGTTGCCAGTGGCATTGTATGTGCCATTAGGTGTGCCAGAGCTATTGCTCGATGCGCTGACAACTAGTTTGCCGACGGCGTTAGTGGCCTTGAAGCCAGTACCAGCCAAGGCACCAGTAATCGTGATCGTGTCGTTGTCGTTGAACTGGGTGTCAGCGGTCATGGTGATAGGACCGGCCAAAGTTAGGTTGCTGCCAGATGCCAAATTGCCAAGGACTGCGCCACAGTGAACGGTAGCACTGGTAAACAGGCTGGTGCATTGGGCTGAACCCACGCCGGCTACGGTCAATGCTTCAGCAACACTAGCGGTTGCGGCAGTAACATTGTCGAATTCCACTGTTGCGCCGCTGTCAACCGTAATGCCAGCCGATCCACTGAAATAGTCCGGGCTGGTAGTACCAGTAGCAAAGAGATCAATGACACCGCCCGTAACATGTACGGAACCAGTGTACGCAGGACTGGCGGCATACTGGACAAATGTTCCATTATCCCCAGTATTGTCAAATGTTATGCTGCCCGTGCCAGTAAACACTTCATAGTTGTCAATTTCAGCACCAGCAGCGCTGCCAGTAATACTGAAGGTTATGTCATTAGCGCCCGTGGCCATTGTCATAGGAGTTGAAACGTCGCCAAATTGCATGAAAGATGCAGTACTGACAGTCGGGGTTGCGCCACTGAACGTTACCGGCATATCAATATCTACCCCATTAGTGGTGGTGTCGGTAATGTTTCCGCTGGTAGCTAGGCTAATGCCAGTGTCAGGAGTAATGTCAAACGCCGACGTACCGGTACCTTCGAAAGTAATATCCCCAAAAACGACGCTACCACTGCTAATGTCATCCAGCAGGTTTGTCGTGCTTAAAGAAGTATTATCAAAAACCAAGTTGTCACCAGTAACTGGTGCGGCGCTACTACAGTTGTTCCAGTTGGTTGCTGTACTAAATTTATCATCCGTCGCGCCAGTCCAAGTACAAGTGTCCGGGGTCGCAAATGCTGCTGGCGCACCAAATGCTAACAATGAGATCACACTAACTAAAGTTGATGCGCCAAAGCGCAGGCCTTTTTTGCTTTTCATTTCTAATGTTCCTGTTTATGTCACACTTTTATAACTTGATTCTCTAGCATAAGCGTAAAAATGTCAACGATAATTTTGTTATTTCTTCTGGGTTGTAATATGTGGATCGGCACCATAGTTAGGCAGTGCCAGGTGATCGTCATTGCCGGCGGCCAAGGATTTTTGGCCAACGCTGATCCAATTATCTGATCCAGTCGCCACAATTGGAACTTGTAAACTGTATGCCAAAGCGTTGGCAACCGTTAGGCCAATCCTTAGTCCGGTAAAGCTGCCTGGTCCTTGATAAGCGATAATGCCCTGGATTTCCTGCAACTTGCCCCCCTGTTTTTGCAGCAATTTTTCAATCTCCGTTTGGATGGTTTCCGCCAGTTGTCGATGAGCCTGCCATACGGTATAGCCAATTTGGTTCTCATCCTCAAACAAACCAATTTCGGCTTCTGGTTTGTCGGTTCGTAAAGTCAAAATCAGCATTTCAATTCCCCGGCACCAAGTATTTTAAGTTGTCAGCATACTCCAAACTGATTTGGCGCTCGTTTTCCCCTGTGGTTTTTATCCGAATAGTAAGCCTATTGGTTGGCAAAATATCTTCTACGATATCAGCCCATTCGACAGCCACAACATTGATCGGATCGGCTAAAATCTCGGCCAGTTCATCACGCATGATTCCCGGCTCATGTAAGCGGTAAAAATCAAAGTGCTGGAGCGTTAGTTTGTCACTCCTATATTCATTGCTAAGGGTAAAACTCGGACTGTGAACGATGTCAGGGCTACCCATTCCGGCTGCTAAACCATGTACAAAAGTCGTTTTGCCACCGCCTAAGTCACTAACTAGCTCGATGACTTCTCCACCGCGAAGTTTACGTCCGATCTGCTCTGCGAGCTCGAGCGTTTTTTCGGAGCTGGTGGAATTTGTTTGCCAAATCAGCGCGGTACTCATATGCCCCGTATAGTAGCGCGAGCGCCGCAACCAGGGCAAGCGTCCACAGGTGTACCGGCCGCACATCCGCCGTGGTATTGGCCAGGCTGTTGTTAGTATTTGTGGCCGTTGATTGAGCTGCACTAGCACCTTTGACCTGGCCGCCAGTAGAGGACGATTTGGAGCTGGAACCGGGTCCACCTGGTTGCTGGATTATGTTGGTAGCATTGGGTG
>DASZPJ010000002.1:0-7300 GCA_035550295.1 Saccharimonadales bacterium (SeqCode) | reverse complement strand
CCTGAGTAGGCTCACATAGAAGGCCATTGCATCTAGCGTAGCGCTGGCGGCTCTGGGCGCTATATAGCAGGCGAGCAATTTACTACCTCTGTTAAATCTGTGGAAAAGTGGTGTCATAAACACCACCTTTTTTATATTTCGTCTATTGTAGTGGGTAGAAGCGGGGTGTATGCTCTTGGTAGTGGGTAAACGTGGGTAGCGAGAGACCCCCGCCACTAACAAAAACATTCAAAAAATTACTAGGGATGGCAACAGATTACTTCGAAAGGAAACTCGACGACAAACGGCGGTTAACAATACCGGCCGAACTTCGTGCCGAGTTCGCCAGCGGGGTAGTTGTGACCCGGGGATTCCAAAAATACCTTCACCTGTACCCAAAAGCGGTCTGGGACGAAGGCATGGAACCAGAGCTCCAAGGCAGCATGCTTGACGAGCGGGTAGCCGATCTCAACGTCCAATTCCGGACAGGTAAGATCGAAGGCAGTATCGACGCCAAGCAGGGTCGAGTCAGCCTCGAACAGCACCTCCTGGACTACGCCGGAATCAGCAAAGACGTAGTAGCCGTGCGAGTCGGCAAGTACTGGCGCCTAATGGCCAAAAGCTAGACCAAGCTCATTAACAATTTAACGATCACACCGTTCTTAGTTCTTAGCTATTAGCTATTCGAACAGCTAAGAACGAACAGCGAATAGCGAGCTCAGCTATTCGACAATCAACAAGTGGAACCGGAAAGAAAACCACTATAAAAAATCTAGCACTTTTCTCAAAACACCTCCCAAAACTCCACCTCACACATAAGTCTCTCAACTTACCTCGAGCAATCGAGGACCGAATTGGCCGATATGTACTCGTACAAGAAGCCTTTTCAAACAAAAACAAAAACTACAAAAAAACAAACAGTTGATTGTCGAATAGTTGATCTTGCGAAGCGAGATCAGCTGAGACATCGGGCGCAGCCCCTATCTCTCAGGTGACCTTGCTTAGTCCTCACAGACGGGATCAAACAAACACCAAAACAAAAAGTGCATGACGCACCAAAATCAAAATAAAAACAAACAGCACGTTCCGGTATTACTCGCAGAAGTTCTGCAGTACCTGGATCCGAAGGCAGGGGAATCATACCTCGACCTGACGGCCGGCTACGGCGGACACACCAGCAGCGTACTCGAACGGACTGGAAGCCTCACGCAGATGACACTGGTCGACCGCGACCAAAACGCGATCGCCGTGCTACGGGAAAAATTTAATGGAGCCGATATCCGGCACCAAGACTTCCTCACAGCTAGTCAAACGCTTCTGGCAGATGGTCAGCAGTATGATCTTATTTTGGCCGATTTGGGCGTATCATCACCGCACCTTAATGACGCCGAACGTGGTTTTGCATTTAGCGAAACCGGACCGCTCGATATGCGTATGGACCAACGCCAAGCGTTGACTGCATCGCAGATCGTCAATGGTTACCGCCAGGATGAGCTAGCCGAAATGCTGGCAACTTACGGCGAAGAACCAAAGGCCCAAAAAATCGCCAGGTTGATTGTTGAAGCCCGACCGCTAAAAACAACCGACGAACTCGCTAAAGTCGTGGCCAAGGCCTGGCCAGGGCATAGTCGAGTTCACCCAGCGACGCGAACGTTCCAGGCACTCAGGATTGCCGTCAACGACGAGCTAGGGCAGGTCGAAAAGGCCTTGCCACTCTGGTTTGATCTGTTGGCACCTCACGGCAGAATCGCTATTATCAGCTTTCACAGTCTTGAAGACCGATTGGTCAAACAAGCTTTGAAGGCTGCCAGTGGTGATCGCTACGACGCCGAACTGCACATCCTCACCAAGCGTCCGGTGACAGCATCGCCCAAGGAAATTGTTTTTAATCCGCGAGCTCGAAGTGCCAAACTAAGAGCCGCCGCAAAATAAAAACAACAGGGCAGAAATACCCTGGGAAAGGGAACCACCTTATGCCGATTCCGGTAAAAAGTAGCTCCCGAACCTACAAGATCCACGTCAAAGTGGTTTAAGTAGGCAAGAGTGCCGGCTTCGCCTAAAAACGAAGCCGGACTAAGACAAAAATAAAATTAAAACAAACACAAAAAACATATGACATACTCAAGCTCGCTGGCCATGAGCCGTGGCCGCTATCAAATGCGCAACCAGAATTCTGTCAGTTTTCGCGTTCAAGCCCGGACCTTAGGTCCGGTTAGCAACACGATTGTACTGATTGTACTGGCTTGTTTGCTCGGCCTTTTATACCTGACACAGGTAACTAAGACCAATGCCTTCGGTTATCAAATTAACTCCTTGCAGGAGCAGCAATCTGCCCTTAAGTCGCAGCACGCTGATTTAGAGGTGGCTTCAGCCCGTCTCCAGTCACTCAGTCGTGTCCAGAACAGCAAAGCTGCTAAAAACTTGGTGGCTACCAGCCCGAGTGGCAGCGTCACTAACTAGGTTCTAAGTTCTAGGATCTATGTTCTAGCTTTGAGTAGTCGCTTAGAGCCCAGATCCCAGAACTTAGCGTTGATGCCTTATAATATAAACATGGTTCCGCAAAATAAAAACGAGCTTTACAAAGCTATCAAACGGGTGCGCATTTGGTATGGGCTACTAATTCTTGTTGTGGCAGTGTTCGGTGTCAGGCTGTTTGACCTACAGGTTTTACAGTACCAGCACTACAAAACGGCCGCCTTGAGCGACCAGCTGAAGCAATACGAGATCCCGGCTTCGCGCGGTATCATAGAAGCCCATAACGATGGCAAAATTGTGCCGATTGTACTTAACCAGCAACTCTACACCCTGTACGCTGACCCGACGATTGTTAAGCAGGCCGATAAATCCGCTGCCAAGCTGGCTCCGATTATTCATGCTAAGGCCAGCGATTTGTCAGGACTCATGCAAACCAAAGACACCCGTTATGTAATCCTTGGGAAGAAACTAACGGCTGACCAGCAAAAGAAGATTGCCAAGCTGGAGTTGCCGGGCGTCGGCACCCAAGGGCAAGACTACCGGACCTATGCACAAGGTGAGTTGGCATCGCAAATCCTGGGCTTTGTTAACGACAGTGGCAGCGGCGAATATGGAATTGAGCAGGCCTTAAACAATAAATTATCTGGAACACCCGGCCAGCTGAAGGCTATTACCGACGTCAATGGCGTGCCGCTAGCCGCCAGCAAAGATAACACCAAAGTCGCACCTAAAAACGGCGACAATGTTGTGCTGACTATTGATATGGCCATGCAAGCCCAGCTGGAAAGTATCGTCAAAGCCGGAGCCAAGCACGCTGGTGCACAGGCAGCCAGCGCGCTGATCATGGATCCTGACACCGGTGCCATAAAGGCGATGGCCAATTATCCAACGTATGATCCTGCCAAGTACAGCCAAGTGTCTGATGCCAACGACTTCCAGAACGCAGCCGTTGACCATCCCATAGAAGTTGGTTCTATCATGAAAACGCTGACTACTTCGGCTTCGCTGGACCAAGGCATTATTCAGCCGAGCACCACATTTTATGATCCGGCTCATTGGAAAGTGGATGGCTTTACAATTACTGATATTGAGGAGGATGGTGGTCCGGGCACGCGCAGTATCGCCGACATTTTGAACTTGTCGCTGAACACCGGCGCAACTTGGATGTTGATGCAAATGGGTGGTGGGCAAATTAACACCAAGGCGCGCACGACATGGCACGACTACATGGTTAACCATTTCCAGCTTGGCAAACCGACTGGCATCGAGCAAGGCTACGAAGCCGGCGGTTATATACCCAGTCCAGCCGACAACGGTGCAGGCATCGACCTGACTTATGCCAACACTTCGTTTGGGCAGGCCATGACGGCGACACCGCTGCAAATGGGTGCGGCTTTGTCCAGCGTTTTGAACGGCGGTACATATTACAAGCCGTACTTAGTAGACCAGATGATTGATGATAGCGGTCACGCTATAACTACCAAACCTAAGGTTGTACAAACTGACGTTGTCGGGCCTAAGGTCGGCCAAGAGATGATCCCATTAATGCAATATGTAGTAAATCACCACAATTTTGCGCGTAGCTTTGACCAAGCTCATTATATGGTCGGCGGCAAAACTGGTACGGCGCAAATTGCCAAGCCTGGCGGCGGCTATTATGATGACCTGTTTAATGGCACATATATGGGTTTTGTTGGTGGGAATAAACCGCAATATGTGATTGTGGTTTTTGTCTATAAACCTACCATAGGCGGCTATGCTGGCACGGCTGCTGCCCAGCCGATTTTTGGTAACCTGGCCCACATGTTGATCGATAATTCATATGTCACGCCCAAATCGTAAATCACGAGGATAATGCTATACTAGACAGTAGTTTTTAGCACCTAAAACCGATATGACTAAAACACTTCACGTTACCATCCACACCGGTACCTTTGTGCATATTTTTGCCTTGGCATTTGCGGCGTTCGTAATTGCCATGGTGTTGACCCCGGTATTCACGACATTCGCCTACAAATACCAATGGTGGAAAAAGCAGCGCACTGAAGCCATGGGCGGGGCGGCAGCCACCGTTTACGCCAAGCTCCACGCCGCCAAACACAAACGCCATGTCCCAAATATGGCCGGACTTATCTTTATTTCCGCCATTACTATAGTCACAGTTTTCGGCAATCTAAACCGTGGCCAAACCTGGCTGCCACTGGCTGGACTGCTGGCAGCTGGCGCGATTGGCTTGATTGATGATGTCATGAATATTCGCGGCAGCAGCAAAATCGCCGGTATGGGTGCGGTTTCTAAATTTGGTCTTTATAGCCTGGTGGTTTTGGCGGCCGGTTGGTGGTTTTACTCTAAGCTAGGTGTGACATCTGTTTATTTGCCCTGGGTTCACCATTGGCATATTGGCGTTCTGATCGTTGCTTTGTTCTGGTTGGTGGTGATTGCGACCGCCAACTCGGTCAATATTACTGACGGCCTTGATGGCTTGGCCGGCGGGCTATTGACGTCATCATTCATGGCTTATGCGATGATCGCCGTCATCGAAGAAAAGTATGCGCTGGCAGGATTTTGTTTGACCATCGTCGGCGCGCTGCTCAGCTACACCTGGTTCAACATTTATCCAGCACGGTTCTTCATGGGCGATGTAGGTTCTTTTGCGCTAGGAACGGCTCTTGGAATTATTGCGATGCAAACCAATACTATCTATGTATTACCGGTTATTGGTGCTGTCTACGTGGCTGAAACCGGATCGGTAATTATTAACCGTACTTCACGTAAATTGCGTAATGGTAAAAAGGTATTCCTGTCTTCGCCGATTCACCACCACTTCGAAGCGGTTGGCTGGCCCGAGACCAAAGTTACTATGCGGTTTTGGATTTTAGGGCAGGTTGCGGCTGTGGTGGGGCTAATTATCTTCCTGCTCGGAAAGGCGTAGTTCTGTGTACCCGCAAGCACCGCGACGCCGTGCCTCGGTCCACTTTGGTGAGCTTAGCCTGGGCCGCAAGCACCGACCAGACTATTGGTTGATAATACTTTGTGCTATGTTGCTGGCAATTGGTTTGGTGGTAGTTTATGCCATAGGGCCGGCCCTGAGCCAGGCCAACCACGTCAGTAGCAACTACTACGTCACCAAGCAATTGCTGGCAATCGCCCTGAGTTTTGTGGCCTTTGTGGTCACCGCCCAAGTGCCACTTAGCTGGTGGCGCCAAGCCTACAAGCCCATCCTGGTCGTAGCGGGACTTGCCACATTGATGGCTATGCTGCTGCCGGTTAACCCAGCCTATCCAGCCCACCGTTGGGTGCGGTTGGGTAGCTTTTCGTTCCAGTCGGTTGAGGTAGCCAAGTTCGCAGTAATGTTGTGGCTGGCTGGTTTTTTGGGCGAGCGGATTCGCCAGGGCCAGGTCACCGACTTTAACTTAACCCTAAAGCCAATCCTGGCAGCACTGGCGGCAATCGGGCTGGTAGTGGCCGGCGTACAAAGTGACCTGGGTTCCACCGGTGTAATGGTAATCATGATGGCCAGCATGGCCTTTGTGGCCGGGCTTCCCCTGAGGCGCATTGCCATGATTAGCGGGGTCATTGTAATCGGCTTGATACTTTTGGTGTCAGCCATTCCGTATCGCCGGGCCCGATTGGAGACTTTTTTGCATCCCGAATCTAACTGCCAAACAACTGGCTACCAGGCTTGCCAAGCCTTAATCTCGGTTGGATCTGGCGGCTTGATTGGACTTGGATTGGGCAGCAGCGTCCAAGCCTACGGCTACCAGCCGGAAGCTGCTAATGACTCAATCTTTGCAATCTATGCCGAGAAGTTTGGCTTTGTGGGCAGCGTGGTTCTGTTAGGAGTTTTTGTAGCGTTTTTTGCACGCATCAAAAGCATTGCCGAACGTTTAGATGACCGTTTCACCCAGCTTTTGGTGGTCGGTATTTTGGCGTGGTTTAGCACCCAAGCCCTGATTAATATTGGTGGCATGATTGGTTTGCTGCCCCTAAAGGGCATTACACTACCATTCATTAGCTATGGGGGTACTAGCGTGGTGTTTGCGGCCGCCGCTGTCGGCTTAATTTTCCAGGCATCGCAGTATACGGCCTATAGTACGCCGCGTTTAAGCCATCACGACGACCCTAAAAGGGTGCCCGGTGATTACCGGAATAATACTTTACGGAGACCACAATGAACCGGCCCCTAACGATTGTTTTGACTGGTGGCGGGTCTGGCGGACACATTACGCCAATCCAAGCCGTAGCAGCTGAGATCAAACAATTGCACCCTAAATCACGGTTGGTTTACATTGGCCAAACGGGTGATGGCTTGATCGATATCCCTGCAAATGACCCAAATATCGACGAGACATTGACTATTCGAGCCGGTAAATTACGTCGTTACCATGGCGAAGGCTGGAAGCAGCTGCTAGACGTGCCAACCATGCTTAAAAACTTGCGCGATGTAGCGTATGTATTAATCGGCTTGGTGCAAAGCTATAAATTACTGAAAAGCCTGCAGCCAGATATGATTTTTATTAAGGGTGGATTTGTTGGAGTGCCAGTCGGTTTAGCCGCAGCCCGCCTAAAGCTGCCTTACATGACTCATGATTCTGACGCTTTGCCAGGTTTGGCTAACCGGATTGTAGCGCGCTGGGCGCATTTGCATGCCGTAGCTTTGCCGGTCGACGTTTACAGTTACCCCAAGAATAAAACTGTTCAAACTGGCATTCCACTACAGGCTGAGTTCAAGCCGGTAACTGCTGAGTTGGCTAAAAAGTATAGGCAAGAGATCGATGTACCGGCCAATGCCAAATTACTGTTTGTGATTGGTGGTGGCTTGGGCGCCGAACGGGTTAATAAGGCC
>DASZPJ010000001.1:0-17890 GCA_035550295.1 Saccharimonadales bacterium (SeqCode) | reverse complement strand
AAGTGGGGCAGACAGGTACGCCAGCGCTTGCTAAGCGAAGTTGGCATTCCGGTGTCGATGGGGATTGCGCCGACCAAAACCCTGGCCAAGCTAGCTCGCGAGCGCGCCAAATCGCTTGGTGGCGTGCTGGATCTGGCCAGCCTGAATCCGGCAGAGAGACAGGCCCATCTGGCGCGCACCGACATCAGCGGGGTCTGGGGTGTGGGCTGGCGTTTGGCGCCGCGCCTGCGGGCCGAAGGCTTGCACAGTGCGCTTGATTTGGCTGGAATGCGGCCACAGCTCGCCAGCCAGCTTATGGGCGTCCATGGCCGGCGCTTGGTGGCCGAATTAAACGGCCAGGCCTGCCATCCGCTGGAAATGCAGGGCAGGGTGCGCCAAAGCATTATGCACGGCCGGATGTTCGGCAATGACACGCAAGAATTCACAGTTATCGAAGCGGCCATCGTCAGCCTGACGGCGCGGGCGGCTTTTGGTTTGCGCAAAAGTGATTTGCTGGCCCGACGGGCTAGCTTGATGATTAGCACCAACCGCAGCTTGCCGGGCTACCAGCGCCAGCAACACACCGTGCAGTTACCCAGGCCGACCGCCGACACCGGGCTTATTGCCAGCCAATTGGTTGACCTTGCCCAAGCCCTATTCCGGCCCGAACTGCGGTATCACCGAGCCAATATCTTACTGTTTGACCTGGTCAGCGACCAAGCTGTGCAAGCTGACCTGCTGGGTTTGGTTGATCTGGCCGCCAGTGACCAATCAAGCGCACGTTTGCAGGCTGTCGACCAGCTAAATAGCCGCTACGGCAAAAACACAGTCCGCTTCGCCGCCGAAGACCTCAGCCAAGCCTGGCAGCCCAAACACAACTCACGCAGTCCGCGCTACACCACAGCTTGGGATGAGCTACCAATCGCCAGGCTAATGGACTGACGTGGTATGGTGGTAGCAATGAATATTCACATCCTGACTATTGGCCAGCCCAAATTAGACTACGCCCAGCGCGGTTGGGATGAGTATTGGAAGCGCCTGGGCCATTTTCATAATCTGCGGGCCACGCATTTGGCAGACAAGCACAATGACGCCAAGCATATCCTGGAGAAGGTAGGTCAAACATTTGTGATTGCCTTGGCCATCGATGGCAAACAGCTAAGCAGTCCGGAATTAGCTAGCTTTATGGAAAAAAGAGCGCTTGATTCAAAAGAAGTTAGTTTTGTAATTGGCGGCCCGGAAGGCTTGCCTAAAGAATTGCTTGGCCGGGCCGACTACCAACTTAGCCTGGGCTCGCTAACGTTGCCGCATGACCTGGCCATGGTAGTACTTCTGGAAGCCTTATACCGCGCCAGCTCCATCAATGCTGGCTTGCCATACCATAAGTAGCTTAGTCCTTTTTAGTTTTGGTTGGTTTACTGTGTGGCTTTTTGGCGGCTGGCTTTTTGAGCCGGGGAGCCAGGTCGGCCGACGGCGATGAAGCTTCGGCTTCGGGAGCTAACGGGACGGCTGGTTTGACGTCGGCTATTGGCGCGGATTCTTCGGTGGGCTGTAATTTAATAACTATTGGCGCTGTGGTAGTTGGCGAAAAATGTCCGATTTTGACGGCAGACTGCGAAACCGCAGTGCCAGTTGCGGGAGAACTACTTGGTGTCACTGGCATATCTGTTGACTCCGGTTCGGATTCTTCTACGGTAGCGAATTTTGGCGCCGATGGCTCTTCCTTGGCGTCGTCTACCAGCTGGTTTAAGGTCTTGTTGGCATCAACTGGTGGCTCACGCTGCGGCTTTTTTGCCGGCACGGCAGGCGCAGCAACCGGACTGGCCGTGGCGCCCGCGAAAGTCACTTGGACTTTAGGCAAGCTTCGCCTGAACCGGCTAAACCATTTCGATCCAAACAAAACTGCGTCCAGGCCCAACAGGATAACAACCACCACGACCAGCCCGGCCGACACTACCATCCAGCGGTCGGCTGGCTGGCGGGACAAATCTAATTGGACTGGCGGCAGGGGTTTGGTTGATTTGGCTACCGTTATGGATTTCTGCACGGTCACGCCTTGGTAGATTGTTGTTATCTTATTGTTGCCCAAAGCGCCAGGCAAAATTACCTGGCCGTGGGAGTCGGTTTGACCAGTCTTATTGTTGAGCGTCACGTTCGCCCCGGAGACTGGCTGTCCGTCCGGGCCTTTGACCACAACAGTCACCGCTACGCCTGGCAGCTGCAACGTATAATCCGGGCTGGTAGCGACGTTGCCGGCAGCGTCAGTACTCTGGACGCGGTAGTGCAATAAAGTCAGTGGTTCCAGGAAAGCGCTGCCCAACGCGACGCTATGGGACTTGGTTTTAGTGGCCGATGAAGCGCTAAGGCCGTAATGCGTATCCAGTCCGTATTGCACAACTGAGTCGGCAGCTTCGTTAGTAGCCCAAGTAATATCAGCGCTGAATGAGGTCACATTGGCGGTTTTGACGCCGGTAATCTTCGGAGCCGTTACGTCTTTTGGCGCTGTCGGTGTCTTTGACGTGCCTGAACTACTGCTGCTACCCGAATCCCCATCACCGCTGGACACGCTGCTGCCAAAGCCAACGCTAACGCCGCTACTGCCATAAGGAACAGCCGCACCGCCGGCAACCAGTGACGAACTGCTAGCCACGTTAATGGTGGCACTACCGCTGCCGACTAAGGCCTTAAAAGTGACCGTGCCAACCAAGGCACTACCTTTGACGCCACCAGTAGTACCGCGGTCAATAGTAACTGTGCCACCGCCACCGCCACTGCTGGCACCAATCTCAAAGGCACTGCCAGTCGCCGAAAAACCAACGTATTGGATTTGGCTGGCCGGATAGCTTAGGTCGGCTTCCACGGCATTGACGGCATTGCCGCCACCGTTCATGTAAATAGCCACTACAAAACTTTGGCCACTGGCTACAGTGCTGTCATCGCAACTAAGACTGATCGATCCGCTAGCCGCGAAAACCGGCGTAGACGACAGCAACATACTCAGTAATATGCTGAGCGTCGCACTAAGTTGTAAGATTTTCTTGATCATAGTTTTTGTCTAATGGTACCCGCTATTATCTTGACCCCAGTGGCTGAGTAAAACGCTTAAGTCAAATATATCAACTCGGCCGTTTTTGTTAAAGTCGCCGGATCCGTGGCCGCCCCAATGCGATAACAAAATACTGAGGTCAAAAATATTAACTTTGTGGTCAGCGTTCAGGTCGCCGCTAATCGGTGGCGGCGGGTTATTGATCGTAACAGTCGCCGAATCAGAACTAAAGTTACCGCTTGCATCAAAGGCTTTGGCGGTAATTATGTGGCTACCGTTGTGCACGGCGTAGCTGTTCCAGTTGAATGCGAACGGTGCGTGCGTCAGGCTGGCTATTTGGGTGCTGTCGGCGTAAAAAACAACTTTGCTAAGCGCCAGGTCATCACTGGCCGTAGCGCTAACGCTAAAAGTCAGTGCTTTGGTTTGGCCATCGGTGGGATTAGTCAGACTGACTGTCGGTGCCGTCGTATCGGGCAGCGTGCTGACATCGTACGGATCTGATGCGACCGACTCATTGCCAGCGGCGTCAACCGCCGTTACGGTATAGCTATAGGCCGTATTGTAATGCAAGTGATCGTCAGTGTAATTGGTGTCGGTCACATCCTCCACAAAGCTGCCGTTACGATAAACCTTGTAGCCGGTCACCGACACATCGTCATCGGCTGAATCCCACGTTAAGTCCACGCTGGTTTCGGTTTGGCCAGTCGAGGTCAGATTAGCCGGAGCGTCCGGAGCAATTTGATCAGTCAAGGTTGAAACATCCAGCGGGTCGCTTTGGTCAGAGTTATTGCCAGAGCCGTCATTGGCTCGCACGGTGTAGCTGTAGCTAGTGTCAACATCCAGCCCGGTGTCGGTAAAGTTGGTGCCGGTAGTATTGGTGATCAAATTACCGTCACGGTAGACATCATACGATTCCACACTGATATTGTCGCTGGCATCGTCCCATGTCAGGCTGATCGTAGTGTCGGTCTGGGAATCGCTAGCCAAGTTGGTCGGCACTGTCGGATTGGTTGTGTCGTAGGCTGTCTGGGTATCCAGCTGGGCTGAATCAGCCGAGCTGTTATTGGCCGCATCGTAGGCCTGGACTTTATAGCTGTAATCAGTAAACGGATCTAGCCCGCTGTCAGTGTAAGTCGCGTCGGTTGATGTGCCTATTAGACTGCCGTCGCGGTAAATCGCATAACCGACTACTGCCACGTCGTCGCTGGCATCGTCCCAAGCCAGGCTAATCGAGTCATCTTTTACGTCAGTGGTGCGCAGGTTAGCCGGAATGGTGGGCGGCGTTGTGTCATCGCTGCTGTTGGCAAAGAAGGGTGTAGACTGGTTTGATTCGTTAGCCGCACCATCAAAAGCGCTGACAGTGTAGGCATAGCTGCTGCTGACGTCCAAGCCGGTGTCGGTGTAGGTGTTACCGCCGGTCGTGCCAATAAACGCACCGTCGCGGAAAACGTTATAGCCCGTCACGCCAACATCATCGGTCGAATCGTCCCACGATAAATCTATACTATCGACGCTGCTGCCGGTTTCTTGCAAATTATCAGGGATGCTGGGCGGCGTAGTGTCCGGGTCGGTGGCTGCGTACAGTGGCTGCGACAAGTTTGAGGTGTTGCCCTCGGCATCATGGGCCGTGATTGTATAGGTGTAGTTGGTGTAAACAGCTAGGCCACTGTCCGTAAAGTCGGTTTCCGGCTGGGTTCGAATAAGTGACCCATTGCGGTAAATATCATAACCAGTCACGCCAACATTGTCGGCCGAGTCATCCCACGCAATGCTAACCGAATCAATCGTCGAACCGGTTTGGTGCAAGTGGCCGGGTACGCTTGGTGCTGAGGTGTCTGCCAGGGTGGTCACGGCCAGTATGTCGGATTGGTCAGATTCATTGCCAGCGTCATCAAAAGCGCTAACCGTGTAATCATAATGAGTATTAGGATCCAGCCCGGTGTCATCAAAATCATTGCCAGTGGGCGCACCAACTTCTACGCCGTCGCGGTAAACATGATAGCCAGTCACGCCCACATCATCCGTCGAAGCGTCCCAGCCAATCTCAATATCGTCGGGAGAACGAGCCGAAAGGCTCAGGTTGGCCGGAACACTTGGCGGTGTAATGTCCGGGTCGGCACCAACCAGTTCAGCGAATAAATTCTGGCCGCCAGCAATAATAGCCAAGCCCACAGCCAGCTCCACAACGTGGGTCACTACGGGCAAATAATGGTGGCTCTTCTTCCACCGATGCCGCTTCAGGGCAGGCAATTTCATATCTGTTTAGGTATTTTGATTTGGTGGAGCCTCACACCCCTTACGCTTACAGGGATAATTGTAGCAAGACAAACAGGGTATAGTAAAGAGGTGTCGACTGCCCAAACGCTTTTAGCCAAATATCCTTTGGTTTCCGACCAAGTAAATCAACGCCAACTAGAGGTAATTTTGACCGAACTGGAGAAGTGCCTCAGCCTAAACGGAGCGATTGTGGAATTTGGCTGCTACATTGGAACCACCAGTTTGTTTATTCGCCGCTTACTTGATCTGCGAAATGATAGCCGTGAATTTCATGTTTACGATTCGTTTGAAGGTTTGCCAGCTAAAACGGATCAGGACGAAAGCGTAGCCGGCGACCAATTCCAAGCCGGCGAACTGGCTGTCAGTAAAAAGCAGTTTTTGAACGAATTCCGCAAAGCCAACATGCGCCCACCAATTATTCATAAGGGTTGGTTTAGCGATCTAACCGCCACTGACGTGCCGGGCAAAATCGCTTTCGCGTTTCTGGACGGCGATTTTTACGAATCAATCCGCGATTCACTAAAACTGGCGCTGCCACGCATGGTTGCTGGAGCTGTAATAATTGTCGACGATTACGGCCGGGAAGCCTTACCCGGCGTCACCAAAGCCGTCTATGATCTACTGCCACGCACAGTTATCAAAACCCAAGAGAATCTGGGAATTATTCGTTTTTAAAGGGACCTGTGGGCGTGCGCCAAATATTCAGCGCCCGTAGGGCAAGTAGTTCCGAAAGCCTTAGGATTTACTATACTCATCACAATTTCACCGCCAGCAAGTTCACCAATCTTTTCTGCTTGGCCGCTAGCGAAGCAAGTGCTTCCATAATGCAGTTCTACATCATCATTTCGATAGTGCTGTGGGACTGGCTCTGCATTGACGAGCCTTACCCAATCATGTGGTGCAGGCACCAACGTACTGTCCGCACTCGGCTGCATTTTTGCAACTTGGGATTCTATGACCTCACGACGGGCGACAAATCGCCTATACTGCCTATTCTCTTGGTGTGCTTCAGCACGGGCCATTCTAATTTCTGCGCCATTTGGGCATTCAGTGCCTGCTGAGTTCTTTTGTTCATAAACCACCCCGCCGCCTTTAAGTACCAAGGTTGCACCACGAACCACGACACATTCTTCTCCAGCTTTGAAGCTGTAATTTTTATTGCTGGCATCCTCGGCAACATGCACCCAGCGAGACTGTCCTACGCGGAGCACTGTTTCATGGCTGTCACTACAACCAGCAGCTGGAGCCAGCACAGCGGCCGACAGGCCTGCAGCTAAAAGAGCATTCTTGTTTCTCATAATTTAGCTATTATACCAATAGCCAGCAGTTTTGTCAAAAGACATCTGGTGACCTCACGGGGAATCGAACCCCGGTTGCAAGGATGAGAACCTTGTGTCCTAGCCGCTAGACGATGAGGCCATACGTCCATCTTGAATAACCAGGTCATCATCTTATCACATCTGTTATTAGGCGTCCAGAAGCCGGCTGGAAGCATAAGAGGATTGCATAAAAGCGCCCAAAAACCGATAATGGTTACAGATTAAGAAAACTATGATAAACATCGTGACCAGCCGTAGCGAGTGGGCCAGGCGATTGTCGCCGTGGAGGGCTAGTTAATGCTGGGCTTTGGCAGTAAGTCGCGCCAGGCCGCTAGCGCAGCAGTGGGCGGCAAGGATCGCTTTGAGACCATTATCAACAGCATTGCTGACGGTGTGATAATGATTGACAAACAACAGGTCGTGCAGTTACTCAACCCGGCAGCCGCAGAATTATGTGGCTGGAAGATCGATGAAGCTACTGGCATCAACGTCAACCAGGTTTTTAAGCTGGCCAACAAAAAAGGCGAACCGCTAAAGACATCCGAAGATCCGCTACACAAGATAATGGAAAGTGATAAGCCGATTCGGGTCGACGAAGCGTTTTTGCTTAATCGCAACAACAGCCAGGTGGCGATCAGCCTCAGCCTGACGCCTTTGCCAGATCCGGAAGGGCATGTTAGCGGCGTGGTCGCCGTCTTCCGGGATGTTAGTACTGAGACCGCCCAGCAGCAGCAACGGGCCGACTTCATTAGCACCGCCAGCCACGAAATGCGGACACCAGTCGCCGCCATCGAAGGCTATTTAGCGTTGGCCCTCAACGAAAAGGTCGCCACGATTGATGCCCGGGCCCGCGATTACCTGGACAAAGCCCATGCTTCAGCCCAGCACCTTGGCCAGCTCTTCCAGGACTTGCTAACTAGCGCCAAAGCCGAGGATGGCCGGCTAACCAGCCACCCGACAGCTGTCGAATTAGGGTCATTTTTAGACAAGCTGACTAGCGACCTGCGCCTGGTAGCTGAGAAAAAAGGCTTGTTTGTAGAATTCGTGGTCGGATCAAAAGACAGCGTCATCAATGCCACCAAAAGTGGTGCCATCCAAAAAGTCGTGCGGCCCTTGTATTACGTGTATGTCGACCCAGATCGCTTGCGCGAAGTCATCACCAATTTGTTTGATAACGCCGTCAAGTACACGCCCGAAGGCAAAGTTTCATTGGGCCTAACCGGCGACGGCAATGTTGTCCAGTGCTATGTCCGTGACACCGGTCCCGGCATTCCAGCCGAAGACTTGCCGCATCTTTTCCAGAAGTTTTACCGTGTCGACAATTCCGCCACCCGCACAATTGGTGGCACCGGACTAGGCCTATTTATTTGCCGCAAGATCATCGAACTATATAGCGGCCGGATTTGGGCCGAAAGCGAAGTCGGCAAAGGCAGCACCTTCTACATAAACCTGCCGCGTTTGAGCGACCAAAAAGCCGCCGAACTGCAAAAGGCAGTACCAGCCGTTGAGCCGCTAGAGCCTTCATCATCACTGTAAATATTTAGAGGACACATGGTACAATGAACGTAAACCATAAGCACCAAACCGAAAGGGCAACGCTACAATGGCAAAATTACTGTTAGTAGAAGACGATAACAATCTTCGTGAGATTTACGAAGCCCGGCTGCAAGCCGAGGGCTACAACATAGTCACGGCTAAAGACGGCGAAGATGCCCTAGTTGTTGCCAAGGCCGAAAAGCCTGACCTGGTCATTTCTGACGTTATGATGCCCAAAATCAGCGGTTTTGAAATGCTCGACATTCTGCGCAATACCGAAGGCCTGAAACATGTCAAAATCATCATGCTGACAGCACTGGGGCAGAATGATGACCAACAGCGCGCCGGCCAACTTGGCGCCGACCGCTACCTGGTCAAATCACAAGTCACGCTGGAAGACATTGTTAAAGTAGTCCACGAGCTTTTGGAAGGCGAAGCTGCCATTCCGGCATCGGTTGCGGCCGTAGTCGAAACAGCCACCCCGGCTGCTGCAGCCACGCCAGCTTCAGCTTCCACACCTACTGCCGCACCCACACCTGGGCCCGCTACTGAGCCCCAAAGCACGCCCCAATCAACCGCCCAAGAAGAAGCCGCTGTTAAGGAACAGGTTGAGGAATTCGTCGCCGGTGCCAGCACCAGTGCTAGCGATGCGGCTACGCCAGCCGCCAACGATGACGCAGCCCAAGCGCCTGCTGAACCAGCAACAACGCCGGCCGCTACAGCCGATGATAACCTGCTTGACCAAGCCGTCAACAACTTGGTAGCCAGCGCCGGTGAAGGTGAAAAGCCAGCCGCAACGCCGGCAGAAGCACCAAAACGCAAAGTCGTTGAGCCAACAGAAACTGCAGACACCCCAGCCGCTGCAGCGGCGCCTGCTGCCGCTCCCGAAGCTGCCGAAACCACTGCCGCCGAAGTGCCTGCGCCTGAAACAACCATCAAGCCAACAGCTCCAGCCGCACCAGCTGCTGAGCCTAATGCAAACGATACGGCAGATCCCAACAGCATCGCCCTCTAGATGAGTCGAAAGTTCGTAAAGTCCAAGGTTCATAAAGCTTGAGCCTGGCTTTTAACTTTACAAACTTGATGGACTTTATAAACTAAGAACCATGCGTATCAACAAGTTTGTGGCCCAAGCCAGTGGCCTCAGCCGCCGCGCCGCCGATGCCGCGATTGCCGAAGGCCGGGTCACCATTAATGGACAGCCGGCTGAATTGGGCGACGACGTAGATGGCACACAGTTTATCCGCTTGGATGATGAGCTGATTGGACTCGCCAAGCAAACCACGACTATCATGCTCAACAAGCCGGTCGGCTACGTTTGCAGTCGCAACGGCCAGGGCAGCGCCACAATTTATGAGTTACTGCCGACTGATTACCACAGCCTAAAACCAGTCGGTCGGCTCGATAAAGACTCTTCGGGCCTGATTTTGCTAACCAACGACGGCGACCTCGCCAACCAGCTAACTCATCCGCGCTATGCCAAAACCAAAATCTATGAAATTGAACTGGACAAAGTGTTGCAGCCCCTGCACCAGCAAATGATCAACGACCACGGTATCGAACTTGAGGACGGTAATAGTAAATTGAACTTAACCAAGCAAGACGCAGCGGGCAAGTCCTGGCAAGTTACCATGACCGAAGGCCGCAACCGCCAAATCCGCCGCACCTTTGCCGCGCTTGGTTATAAACTTACTCGGCTTCACCGCATACAATTTGGCAATTACCGGCTCAATGATCTGTCGACGGGGTCTCATCGCCTGGCGTAGAGCCAGGCCGATCATCCGTATTGGTCTCAACAAGTTTTGGCAGAATTGGTTCGCCAATGCGCTCCAGCGTTTCTTGTATGGTTTCATAACGTTTGCCAACCGGCAGCTGGCCGGCAGGATGCCGCGAAAAAACCCGTTCAAGATCGGGATTGTGGTCAGGCTCTTCGGGGACGAGTTCAAACTTTCGTTGCTCTGCAGTCATCTTATTAGCCTAGATCCCTGTCCTCGTAACATCAACCTAAATTATTACAGCCAGCCTAGAAAGGTCGGACTGTGGCGCTAATTAAGGAGTTGTCAAAACCGTTCACCGTCTTGGAATGGAAAGTGCCGTTCTGGATCTTCAGGCCATCTGACAGCAGGATACGGTCCAGGTGGAAACGCCCTTTAGTTGGCAAATGCTGAGAATCAGCGTCGGTAAAGCCGGCTTCGTCAAACACAGCCATAGTGCCGCCATCGGCCATTTCAGTCAGGCGTTGGGCCAGGCTACCAAAGCGGCGTGGGAAGATTGGCGAGCGGCGACCGCCAGGTGCAGGGTCTTTGCTGGGCAGCAGCTTTGTTAGCGGCGCTACCATGCGCAGTTTGCGAGCATCTGGATCAGTGCGGTCGAGAGCGTTAAACTTGCCGGCAATTACGGTTGGAGTGTTCGGATCAACATCGGCCAACAAAGTGGTAGCTTGGCCCAAACGACGCTCTTCGTGGCGATCATCCAGGTGCACGCCGTACAAGTCAATTTCCCGCTTAGTATCAGGGTGCCTTAGGGTTAAAGCAACCGCAGTGCGGGTAGCCAGGCGAATCGGCGCGGTACTGGCGACAAATTCCTTGCGGGCCAGAACGATCATGTTGTGGCGGTCTTCGCGGCCGTCATCGTCGTTGTACGGCACATCAGTGACATGATAGCCCTGGGCGTCGAAAGCTTCTAACACCCCGTCCACAAGCGTAGTTTTGCCTTCTGCATAAGCTTCAGAAATTACAGCTACATCCGGGTTGAGTTGCCGGAATTCCGACAATACGTTAACGGTAGGGTAGGCTTCACTGAAAGCATCACGTACATTCCAAGCAGCAACGGTTAGTGGCATTGATTTACTCCCTTAAATCTTTTGTTTATAATGGCATACTTCGGCCTTTTATGCAATAGCTTTATCTGGTATACTGAAGGGTAAATGAGCCAAAAATTACCAATAGTCGCCATCGTTGGCCGGGCCAATGTTGGCAAGTCCAGCCTGTTCAACGCGATTTTAGATCGGCGCGAAGCGATTGTGGCGCGCGAAGCCGGCACCACCCGCGACAGCATAATGGCCAAAGCCTCTGTAGAAGTTAGTAGTTCGTCCTTGGCTGTTCGAAATTCCCAGAACCAAGAACCAAAAACCAAAAACGCTGGCGAACCGGAACGGTTCGATTTCTGGTTGGTCGACACCGCCGGCATCAAAGACCCGGAAGACGATTTTGAATTTACCATCCAGGAACAGATCTTGCAGGCCGCCGACAGCGCCGACGTAATTTGGGTCGTCGTTGAAGCTGACGTGCCGATTACCGATGAAGACCGCCGGGTAGCAAAGCTCGCCCTAAAAAGTCGCAAGCCGGTCTTTCTAGTCATCAACAAAACCGACAAAGCCAAAGGCCAAGACTTGTCCGGCTTTGACCGGCTCGGCATCAAACCCATCATCCGCACCTCTGTGCCGCAGGGCAAGGGCATCGACCAGCTACTGGACGAACTCATCAAAGTTATCCCAAAAGCCGTCCAGGTCGACGACGACAACCGCTTACGCATTGCCATTTTGGGCCGGCCAAACGTTGGCAAATCCCAGCTGTTCAATACGCTGGCCAAAAAGCAGCAGGCAATTGTGGCCGACCGCGCCGGCACTACGCGTGACGTCAACCGCACGGTCATAAAGTACCAAGGCCGCGAGATTGAACTGCTGGACACTGCCGGTATCCGCCGCAGCGGCAAGATCGAAGTCGGCATCGAACGCTTCAGCGTCATTCGTGCTTTGGCCGCTATAGAAGAAGCTGATGTCTGCTTTATGCTGATGGACGTTAACGAATTAACCTCGCATCTCGACCAAAAGATTGCCGGCATGATTAAAGACGCCGGCCGGGGTTTGGTGCTGGTCGTGAGCAAATGGGACGCCGTGGAAGGCAAGGACGCCTACACCCGCGACGCGCTGGCACCACAAATTGCCCACACTTATGACTTTGTGCCGTGGGCACCGCTGATTTTCACCAGCAGCGTGACAGGCCAAAACGTCAGCAAGTTGTTTGACCTGGCCATGGAAATTGACGCCAAGCGCCAAACCCGCATTGCTACCAGCGAACTCAACAAGTGGCTACGCGCTGCCATAGACAGCCATCCGCCAGCCGGCCTAAAAGGCCGCTCGCCAAAACTTAATTACATGGTGCAGGAACAAGACAACCCCATACCCGCTTTCAAGATTTTTGGTTCACATACCAAGTTTGTACACTGGAGCTACCGCCGTTACCTGGAAACGGGGTTGCGCAAAGCTTACGGTTTTGAAGGCACGCCCGTGCAGCTATGGTTCATCGAAAAACACCTGACGCACAAACACGGCGACAGCCCGACCAAAGAAAAATAAATTAGTCTTTGAACTGTGACTTGAAGTAGCCGGGTTCTGGCAATAAGTCAGCAATGTCTTGTTCGTATTTGATGGAATCGATGATGATATTCAGCGCGTCAAGGCGATCCATTGACTGCAAAGCCTGGAGTGTAGTATCGCCGGTATTAGTTATGGTCGGTTGGCTGCGGACAACACGCGCTTGCTTACGCCGCCTGCTTAGTACATTTAACATGTTGGCTTCCTCCCGTAGAAACCTCAACGAATCTTATAGTTGATAATTATATCACTTTTCACTATTTTTTGCAACTTGATTCTTGGTGGTCCTTTGCCGATACTAGGGGTAATGGCCTGGCTACAAAAACGACCGCAAGTAAGTGACCCGACGATGTTTTACACCATCGGCCTGCAACGCACCGTGCTATTAGTTGGACTTGGCAATCCTGGTAAAGAATACGATTTGACGCGCCACAATGTCGGTTTTATGTGCCTGGACGAGTTCGTCACCAAAAGCGATGACATGGATCCGTGGCAGGCCAAAAAGAGCCTGAAATGCGAAGTCAGCACTGGCCAGGTTGGTGATGCGCGAGTGATCGCCATCAAGCCCACGACTTTTATGAACCTTAGCGGCGAAGCCGTCCAGGCTGTCGTTCAATTTTATAAACTGTCCAACGCCAGCATCTTGGTGGTCCACGACGAACTGGACGTGGACTTTGGCCAAATCCGCTTACGAATCGGTGGCAGCGCTGCCGGCCATAACGGCATCAAATCGGTTAGCGAAAAAATTGGTGAAGATTATGGCCGTGTCCGCATTGGTATTGGGCCGAAAAAACCGGCTCGTATCAAAAGTGAAGACTTCGTGCTGCAAAAGTTCTCGGCCGAACAGCAACAACAGCTACCCAACCTTAAAAGGGAAGTCACGGCCGTGCTTAGTGAATTCGTCTACGGCGCTGAGTTAGCCCACGAAACACGGAACTTTTTGGTCTAAAGTCGTCCATTTCATAAATTTTTGCCAAACCGCTTTTGGGATCATAACGAGCATCGACTGCTTTACGATCGGTCTCTGGCAAGACCTCCAAAACTTGGCCGATCATAGAATGTAAGTAGCCCCTGCGCTTCCAGTTGGTCGCTTCTGCTTCGGCAGAAACCGACTCGGGTGAGACTGCTTTTTCGCGGCTGTATTTTTCTTCGTAAGCAGAGGTAATAACATGCTCCCGGCGCAAGGCATCATACAACAGGTCCGCATCCGCCAGCAGCACTTCCTGCGGCGGCTGGTTGGCGGCATCGTTTTCGTTTGGGTCGTCTAGGATAAACCTGCCTGATTCTATACGCATGACTTTAGCATGCGCCATATGTCGCTAGCTGGCTGTTAGTTATTTAGCTTGGATGTTCAGTTGGGTATAGCAGCTCAATGGCGTATTCATCAGCGTATCGCTCGATCTCGGCAATCTGTTCGGCAGATCGCCTAAAGCGCAGTCCGCGCTTGATCTCCGCTTCGGCCCGCAGCGTCAACTCGCCATCCCGAAAGCTGTTCCAATCGGACGGTAAGTTACGATTAGCTTCGTTGCCCTCATGTATATTAAGCCGAAACCGGTTAGCCACGCAGTGGCCCAAAAGCTTCGGGGCATCACTAAACTTCCAGCGCTCCTGTTCAACGGGCAAGCGTAGTACACGCAATTCATCGTGACGGAAAATGAATTCTTGAGTTGATATGTCGTAGACAACCATGGGCTTATTATTCTAGCAAGTATCAAAAAAGGCCGATGAGAGGGGGTGGGCACCGCTCATCGGCCTTTTCAGGCCACAAACGAGTTGTGGCCGCTCCCTTCAAGCCCACCCGGGCGAAACATCATCGCAAACTGTGAGGCGCGCGTGTCTCCGACTAGGTCGGAACCATTAAGGCTCGCACGTGAATCGGGGGATTTCTTAAAGGGGTTAGTATGTTTTAGAGCGTGTCCGGGCAAACCCGAACAGCTAGATAAAGTGGAGGGTAACAACTTTGTAAAGCGCGCTCTAAAACAATCTAACTTTTTGCTGACGACCGATGGTCGTTAGCTGTTAGAATGGGGGGTAAAAGGTGCAAGAATCCCGTCTAGCGGGACTCATAGTTTGCCATTTTAGCAAATTCCTGTCTTTATGTCAATACTTTAAAATGATTAGTTAATAATTGCAATACTGTTTATGCTTAGCCGGCACAAATTAAATATTTCTTAAAAACCGTCATTTCATCTGGAAGTCTAGCTATACTGGCCAAGCATGCAGCGCATTACCATTCCGCCTGACCTTAAACGCATTGCCAGCCCACCCAAACAACTTTTCCACGCCGGTGCCAATCTGGCAGAGCTGCTCAAACGGCCACGCCTAGCCATAATCGGCAGCCGCAGCGTCACAGCTTATGGACGCCAAGTGACGCTACAACTGGCCGGCCAGCTGGCCGAGCAGGGAATTGTCATTATCAGCGGCTTGGCTTTGGGTGTGGATGGCTTGGCGCACCAGGCTTGTTTGGATGCCGGCGGCCTGACAATTGCCGTTTTGCCCGGTCCGCTCGATGATATTGTGCCTTCCACCCATCAGCCACTGTCCGATAGAATCCTGGCGCAGGGCGGGGCATTAATCAGCGAATACGACAGTGGTGAATTTCCGGCTAAGACAAATTTTATTGCCCGCAACCGGCTGGTTGCCGGTCTGTCCCAAGCGGTGCTGATCACCGAAGCCGGCGAAAAGAGTGGCAGCCTGCACACCGCCCGCTTTGCGCTGGAGCAGGGCAAAGACGTGCTGGCCGTGCCCGGCAACATCACTTCAGTCGTGTCGATCGGCACAAACAACCTCATCAAAGCTGGCGCTACCGTCGTCACCAGTTACCTCGATGTATTGCACGCGCTAAAGCTAACCGATCACCAAACCAAAGCCCACCAAGTTCGGGGCCGCAACGCCCACGAGCAAACCGTGCTCGATTTACTCCTACAAGGTATCAGCGACGCCGATGAACTGCTAGTTGGCAGCCAGCTCAGCGCCACCGAGTTCAACCAGGTCCTAACCATGCTGGAAATCGGTGGCAAAGTAAGATCACTCGGTGCAAACCATTGGGGCCTGGTTTAGAATAGACGCATGAAGCTTATGATTTTCCTCGGCGTGACGATTGTCGGAATGATTGGCGGCTGGTTGGGAGCGCTAATGGATAACGGCAATTGGTTCGGTGGTTGGAGCATCTTGCTGGGTGCGATTGGCTCGTTCGCCGGCATCTGGGTCGGCTACAAAGCTGCAAAAAACCTGGGACTTTGAGCATTTTGTCTTATATATAATTTGCAATCGCGGCTGAAGTGCGCTTAGATGGTACATCATATGCCAAAAAACCTAGTAATCGTCGAAAGTCCCGCCAAAGCCAAAACCATCGAGAAATTTCTCGGTAAAGACTACACCGTCAAAAGCAGTTTTGGCCATATTCGCGACCTGCCAAAAAAAGGCCTGAACATCGATATCGAAAATGGTTTTGAACCCAAATACGAAATCAGCGCTGACAAACGCAAAGTCGTAGCCGAACTCAAGAAAGCCGCCACTGGCAGCGAAGTCTGGCTAGCTTCCGATGAAGACCGCGAAGGCGAAGCCATCGCCTGGCATTTGGCGCATGCTTTGAAGTTGGATCCAGCCAAGACCAAGCGCATTGTCTTCCACGAAATCACCAAGCCGGCTATCGAAGCCGCCATCAAAAACCCGCGCACCGTCGACATTAAATTAGTTGATGCCCAGCAAGCCCGCCGTGTACTTGACCGTTTGGTCGGATATGAGCTGTCGCCAGTGCTCTGGAAAAAGGTCCGGACTGGTCTAAGTGCCGGCCGTGTCCAATCCGTCGCCGTACGCCTAATAGTTGAGCGTGAACGCGAGATCAAAGACTTCCAGGCAGAAAGCAGCTTTAAAGTCGCGGCCGTGTTTGATGCCGGTGGCAAAGAGGTTCCAGCCGAATTATCAGAGAAGCTGAGTGATGCCGCCAGCACTAAAGCCTGGCTGGAAAAACTGGTTGGCGCCAGTTATAAAATCAACGACATCGCCCAAAAGCCTGGCAGCCGCAGCCCCGGCGCACCGTTTACTACCAGCACACTGCAGCAGGAAGCCGCCCGTCGCCTGGGCTATTCCGTCCGCCAAACCATGACCCTCGCCCAAAGGCTCTACGAGGCCGGCCACATCACTTATATGCGAACCGATAGCACCACGCTGTCCGGCGAGGCCATCGGCAAAGCCAAAGATTACATCACAGCCAACTTCGGCGCCGACTATCACCAAGTCCGCCAGTACAAAACCAAAAACAGTAGTGCCCAGGAAGCCCACGAAGCCATCCGGCCAACCGACTTTGGCAAAACTAGTGCAGGCGGCGACGACCAACAAAAGAAGTTGTACCAGCTAATTTGGCAGCGGGCGTTGGCCAGCCAAATGGCGCCAGCCCAGCTGGAACGAACAGAGGTGACGATCACTATCAGCAGCCAGCCCCAGATGTTCATCGCCAAAGGCGAAGTGCTGCGCTTTGACGGTTTTATGAAAGTTTACGGCGGCGGCAAGGACGACGTTCTACTGCCAGAGCTAAAAGTCGGCCAGGAACTTACTGCAAATTCAGTCACAGCGG
Organism: Saccharimonadales bacterium (SeqCode); assembly: GCA_035550295.1. Lineage (GTDB taxonomy): Bacteria > Patescibacteriota > Saccharimonadia > Saccharimonadales > UBA4665 > DASZPJ01. The sequence goes on along the minus strand of DASZPJ010000001.1, from coordinate 782 downwards.
TCGAAACATTTAGCCGCGGCCCGGCGCGCTACTCAGAAGCCACGCTGGTCCGCAAATTGGAAGAGCTTGGTATCGGCCGGCCAAGCACCTACGCGCCAACGATTTCGACCATCCAAACTCGTGGCTACGTTGAAAAGACGGATTTGGAAGGCACCGAGCGTGATGTGCTCGAACTAAAGCTCGAAAATAACAAAGTTGAAGAAGTAAATACTACCGTCATCACCGGTGCTGACCGTTCAAAACTGGTGCCAACCGGCATTGCCGAAGTCGTCACCGACTTTTTGGTCAAATATTTCCCCAGCATTGTCGATTATGACTTCACCGCCACTGTCGAACAGGACTTCGACAACATAGCCGATGGCAAGCAGGCGTGGGAAAAGATGATCGCCGAATTTTACAAAGATTTTCATCCGTTAGTTGTAAAATCCGAAGAAATCTCCCGCCAAGAAGTGTCGCAAGCCCGCGAAATCGGCACTGACCCGAAGAGCGGGGAACCGATCTTTGCCCGCTTTGGCCGTTACGGTCCAATGTTGCAGATGGGCAATACCGAAGACGAATCCAAAAAACCAACCTTCGCACCAATGCCTAAAGACACAACCATTGACACCGTAACGCTGGAGCAAGCGCTGGAAATGTTCAAATTACCGCGCCTGGTTGGCACTACCGAAGACGGCCAGGAGATCAAAGCCAACATCGGTCGCTTCGGCCCATACATAGTCGTAGGCAAAACTTTCGTATCAATCAAACCCCTTGACCCACATGACATTACTGAAGAAGAAGCC